>NZ_ANOG01000975.1 GCF_000346295.1 Rhodopirellula maiorica SM1
GTGCCAATGGGGATTGTCTCAAACCGTCGCCAGCGGGCTATTGATTCTGGGAATCTTCGTCACGTTGGGCATTGTTGCCGGAATGTTGTATTCCCCTGCCCAAACGTGGATCGCGTCGACTCCGCAAAGCATCAGCAAAATCAAGAAAAACTTTGCGGCCATCGAAGAACCGCTGACGGTACTAGACCGAGCCGAAGAAGAACTCGACAAAGCGGCGCCGACTGCAACGCCCGAACCGACCGTCGAAGTCTCGGTCAAAAAACCCCGAATCCTCGATCGGAGCGTGCTGATTAACAAAACAGGACGCTTTTTGGCCTTCATCGCTGCCGTCGCCGTATTGACCTTTTTCATGCTTTCCTCGGGCGATGATTTGCTTAACCGGGTGCTCAATGTGTTGCCTGACGAACACAGCCGACACGAATTGCTGCAAAAGATTGGCGATATTCAAGAGTCGGTCGGAAAATATCTCGCTCAGATCACCTTTATCAACATCGGGCTTGGCATTGTCGTTTCGCTCGTGATGTGGGCCATTGGCATGCCGACTCCGGTGCTATGGGGAGTCTTGGCAACGCTATTTAACTTTATTCCATATGTCGGCGCGCTGGCTGCCACGGCGTTCGTCTTTATGGCAGCGGCAAGCACCTTTGACACCTTGTGGCGTGCCGTACTAACCGCAGTCGCATTTTGGTCGATCACCGCGATCGAAGGCCAATTTGTCACCCCTTCAATCCTGGGAAAAACATTGCGTGTTGGCCCGGTGATTGTGTTGATCGCCGTGGCATTTTGGGGATTCCTATGGGGTATACCGGGAATCTTTGTAGCAGTGCCACTATTGATTGTGCAGCGAAAGGTGTTCGCCAGCTTCGAGCTCACCTATCCGCTGGCGGCGGTGTTGGGCGAGGATGCTTGCCAGGTGGGACAGGAATGTGATCCGATTAAAGAAGACAAAGCAATCGCAGAGACAGCATGATGAAATACCCGTCCGCAGCGATGCTTCATTGCTTCGGGTTTTGTAGCAACAACTGCGAACACTGGTCCGCCAAGATACCACCGCGAATCACCGCGTTCGGTTTAGCCGCAGCGAAAAATGCGTGACAATCGATTCCCAACGTACCGTAACCGGCTTGTTCGATCACGCTAGCTGGGGCACCGAATACAATCCATGGGATTCGGGTCATTCCCGCAGTGGCGGCACACATCGGACACGGCTCCGCCGAACTGATCAACACGCAGTCGCGAAGGGTCGTTCGTTGAAGTAGTTCGCATGCCCGATCGATCGCGCAAACCTCAGCGTGGCGTGAAGGATGGCTGGTTCGGCGGACGTGATTAAATTCACACGAAATGGGCTCGCCTTGCCGTGTATAGACCGCCGCTGCAAACGGAGATTGTCCAGCCCGAACTCCCTCCCATCCCTTGGCCAAGACGGCACTCATCCAATGATTAAGAAGGTCTTCGGTCAGTTCAATCATATTACGATTTGTTTCTTGTTGTTCGCTCGTTAAGCGATCTCCGGACGATACGCAGGATATGCAAACGCATTGTGCAGTAATCATGCCGATTGGAGTTGTATTAAAGCAGCTAGGCAGAAGTCTGTCCGTATCTTAGCCGCTTTGATGCTAGCGGCCTGCTGATTCAG
>NZ_ANOG01000976.1 GCF_000346295.1 Rhodopirellula maiorica SM1
CCCTACATTACACGCTGTGGTGTATCAACATCGCCCCACATTCCCTGCGTGGTTGCCGTAATGGTTTGCACGTCTGTCGAAATCTTGATTGCAACGAGACTAGCGATAATGCCTGACGCAATCACAAGCAACCAACCACTCGAAGCCGACCAAATTGCCCGCTTAATCATGTGACGTCGCTGTTGCTGCCCGTTCAACCACTGCAACACGCTCGATTCGTGATCGGTGCCGGACGCCATCAACCGCTGCGAAACGGAATCAAGTTTTTTTACCACAGCGCCACCTGACGATAGACTGGCCCGATCACCCAAACGATATAGGAAAATACGAACAGCGTCCCGAAACCAACGATCGCGAACCGTGGCACAAGATGCGTCCACCAATAACGCTGGCGTCGTGCGTGTTCCAGATGAATGGTGGCGAGATAGCGAAGCCGGGCCACCAACACCTCTTTTGCCGCAACCTCGGGAACATCGATCGTTTCCATGCTGACACGAGAGAGCATCGATACGATCTCGGGGCTATTCATACTCGGATTGGAAATGGATGCAAATGAATTTGCTCCTGAGAGTGCCGCCGCATTCTGGATCGCGACGTCGTCCGGAACGTCCAACGCAATCTGGTCCGCCAACGATTCACAAAACAAACCGAGCCGCACACTTTTGGGAAACGGAACGCGACTGCGAAAATAGAGGGCCGCGACAATGACTAGTGTGACAAACCCCAATACGGGCCACACCCAAAATGCGGACAGCCATTCACTAAAATGCACCACCGGATCAGGCCAACAAATATCGGGCGTTCTTTCATCGAGCACCAATCGCGTCGTAAACAGAACGAGTACGGCATAGGCCAGCACAACTAACATCACCGGATACACCCACGCCAATCGGATATTGCGTCGGTAGTCCGCTTGTTTTCGTAGCAACCGAGCAAGACGATCCAACAGCCGGGCGTCACCGGTTTGCTCGCACGCGTTCACACACGCGGCCATCTGCGAACGATTCGGCAATGCGGGGCCATCTAATGCAGCCGAGATGGTTTGTCCTTGTTCGAGTTTTTTCGCAATACCACCCGCCACCCGGCCCACTCGCCCCAGCCGACTACGTTCTAACCGGCGAAGCGCGTCGGCCACCGATACATCGCGACGCATCGCGCTGGCAATTTCCTCCAGCAGAGCGGCGAGTTGAAGCTGAGAGAGTTTTGCCACGGGGAATTTCGCCGCATTCACAGACAAATGGAGGAGGATTAAGTGCCATTACCATAAGCATCTTATCTTGGCAAAGCAAGCACGCGTGAGGAGTGAGGAGTGAGGAGTGAGGAGTGAGGAGTGAGGAGCGGGGAGTGAGGAGTGAGGAGTGAGGAGC
>NZ_ANOG01000977.1 GCF_000346295.1 Rhodopirellula maiorica SM1
ATCACAGCGTTACCCGAAGGGGCGATAGGAACTCACGTCCACCTATTCTTCTTTAAAAGTCAAAACGCACCTTGCCTTCGACCAGTTTCAATTTTGCATCGAACGATTTCCCGGCTTTTGATTTGAAACCTTTCAGCATGGCCGTCTCGCCGTTGCGAAGCAACTTTCGGGCACTACTGATCGAGATTTTCTTTCCCGATATCGTTTTCCATATTGTCAATCCACATCCGTCACGCCAACGACTGCATGCGTAGGACTTCGGCTGTTCCACCACCGGACTGCCGCACAACGGACAAACGCCGATTTCGGATGTGCCGGACTTCGGCTCCCTTTTCGTTTTGCTTTGCCTCGTTCCACTCGACTTCGCCGCCGCTCTCTTCGTTCCGCTTTTGTTCTTGGTTCGTTTTCGGGCTGCCTGCTCTGTCCCAGCGTCCTGTTCGCTGCCTTGGGGAACGGGGATTTCAACTAACATTCCTGATTCCGACATGGCCAGCAAGAAGGGGTGGCAATCATTGATCGTCAGCGGATGCTTCGTGACGCCCAACTGCAACAGTTCGCGAACTTGATCCATCGACAGATCGGCGTCACGGTAGGCCGGTTGCAACACAAATTTGCATCCCTTTCGCCACCCCGAACATCCAAACGCTCGTTTCCCAGCGATCACGTTTTTACCGCACCGTGGACAGGGACCGTAGATCTCGTGATCAACGCCCGCAGCCGCACTACTTTGAATGATGGCTCGGGTGTAGTCGCCGATCTCACGCATGAAAACATCGGGTGACAACTGGCCCATCTCGATCTTTTTCAGCTTTGCTTCCCACTCGCCGGTCAGTTCTGGCGACGTCAAGTTGTGATCCCTCACAATCGCGACGAGGTAGCGTCCCAGATCGGTTGCCAATACATTTTTTTTGTCACGGACGATGTAGTTTCGGTTCAAAAGAGTCTCGATTGTTGCCGCGCGAGTCGCCGGCGTCCCCAGCCCTTTCTCCCTTAATGCCTCTTTCAACTCCGCTTCCTCCACCAGCTTTCCAGCCGTATCCATCGCACCGAGCAAAGTATTCTCAGTGAAATGTTTAGGCGGCGACGTCTGTCCTGATTTAATAAATGGCTTGTGCTTCCCTGATTCCCCCTTTTTAAATTCGGGTAGCGACTGCTGCTCTTCGCTCTTCTCGCCGCGGGTTGTTTTTCGGGGATACAGCTGCGTCCATCCGGGCGTGACAACGCGTACGCCGCGAGCGCGGAACACGACCTCGCCCGCCGTAGCATCGGCCGTCGTGATCTCTTTTTCACACGGTGGATAGAATGCAGCAATGAAGCGAACGACGATTGCATCGTAGACCTTTTGCTCTCGCCCTCTCAGCGTTCCCGCGTTCGCGCCGGTCGGGATGATCGCATGGTGATCGGTCACCTTTGCATCATTGACGATACGACTTGTGAATGGCAGCGCGGCCAAGTCGAGACGGTCAATCTCTTTCGCTTTGACCGAACGCAGTTGACGGAGGATGCCGGGGATATCCTTCCGCATGTCTTTGGTTAAGTACGTTGAGTCGGTTCGTGGGTACGTGATCAATTTCGCTTCATACAGTGCCTGGGCCGCCGCCAACGTTTCGGCAGCGGAGATACCAAAACGACGGTTCATGTCTCGCTGTAATTCCGTCAGATCGTAAAGCTGGGGTGGCTGCGACTTCTCTGTGCGGCTTTGGATCTTTTGAATTGTCAGCTTGTTTTTGCCGGCCAATTCCAAGACGCTTTGGGCACGTTCTTGCTTGTCGAACCGTTTGCCTGTGTAGCGAAAATGGACTTCGCGATATTGGGTTATCAGTTCCCAAAACGGCTCGGATTGAAAGGTTCGGATTTCATCATCACGGCGAGTGATCATTGCAAGCACAGGAGTTTGCACGCGGCCGAGACTCCACAGCAGTCCCGACGCACCACGCTCGGACATCGATCGATAACGTACCGTGTAATTTCGAGTCGCGTTGATCCCCACGACCCAATCCGCTTGACTTCGGCACTTCGCCGCCGCGTACAAATTGTCATAGTCCGACAGGGGACGAATCCTACGAAAAGCCGCATCGATTGCCGATCGCGTCAGTGAGCTGAGCCACAGTCGCTCGGCGGGCTTGTTCGTGCACCCGGTAAGTGTTTGGATGTAGCGAAAAATCAGCTCCCCTTCGCGGCCCGCATCCGTCGCACAGATCAACGAGCTAGAATCGCGAAACAAACGCTTGATCACGGCGAATTGTTTTTTCGCCCCGTCATCACCCCGTAGTCGCAGCTGAAATTTCTCGGGAATAAAGGGCAGCGATTCGAGCGTCCAGCGTTTCAGCGCCGGGTCATAGTCACCGGGCTCCTTCAGTTCGACCAAGTGACCAAAGGCCCAAGTCACCTGATAGCCACCGCCCTCGAAGAATCCGTCACGGCGAGCCGAAGCGCTGAGGAACGATGCCAAATCGCGAGCCACCGAAGGCTTTTCTGCTAAGATCACCTTCATCAAAATACTTTCGTATCAGGTTCATGATCTCACCAAGACGCGGCACGGATCACCCACATTAAAGGTACACGAAGCATTTTATCTGATCAAACAGCACTACGGGGGCCCCACGATCTCCAGCACTGACATCAGTTCAGGGGGACCCAAGTTCCGTTCACGATCGCACCATGATGATAAATCTCGTTAATTAACGCGACTTTCTCCGACTGCGCATTTTCATCGGGGACTTCGGTCTTCAAACCAACGTCGTCCGCAGTCTCTAGCGATGCACTGAGAGCCAGAATCACAGCTAGCTGCGGAAGCATGGATGGTAATCCACGGTAGAAACGACGATGCTGCATTGCAAAATGACCTAAGTAAAAGGGAGCGTGTGCGACATGCGTGTGAATCCGATCGTGCGACCCTAGTATATCGGCTATCTGGCAACTCCGCGAATTGACGTTCGGTGGTGTTTTCCCGTCGCGGGGCGGACTATATTGGTTAGGCAATCGTGCCCTCGCCTGAGATGCCTCGATCGATCTGTATAGAGTTGCTCTCCCCCGCCCTCCCCCCTCCTGACCTTAAGTCTCGCTACCTATGCTCACCTTTCGCTCTGTTTTGGGGCCGTTTTTTCTCGCGGCAATCCTGCTCGTCACTCCCCAGGTTGAGGCCGCAGACCGGCTGGCTTCTGGCGACAAAGGTGCTGGGGACAATGGTTCGGCCTCGTTGAATGTCCCCGATAACTGGAACCCCGCACTGGCGGGCGACATGGTGATGCAGCGACTTGTCCGCGTGACCGGTCCCGAAGTCAAAGGTGCTCACGATTCAGAGTTTGTGCTCGTCGACGACAAAGCCTATATCGTTGCCGAGCTGAGCGAAGAACGCGCAGGCGAAAGCCCCGCTTGGCCGGAAGTTCATTGTGCCATGTCGATTGTCGACTTAAAAACTCTGAACGTTGACGCAATCGTGTCTCTGGCGCGTGGAGAACAAACCTTTGCAAATACGACACTGCCGAAGGGGGCATGTTTCGTTCCTCGCGTCCGACAGACCAACGGGACCACTCTACGCTGCTACTTTGCAAGCGAGCAACCGGGAC
>NZ_ANOG01000978.1 GCF_000346295.1 Rhodopirellula maiorica SM1
GAATCAGCTAACACGCGGGAGACTGCTGCTACGTTCGTTTCGACTCCCGCCGAACCGACGGACGATTCCACAACCCATTCGCAAACCGAAGCGGGTGGTTCAGCGACCGCTTCGGCCAAGGCTCCGTTTTCATTCAATCCGCTTAACGAACGCGAAGCCTATGTGATTCTGCACAAAGGGACCGAACGTGCGGGAATCGGAGAATACACCCATTTGAAAGACCCGGGCCTCTACATTTGCCGACAATGCAACGCTCCGCTGTACCATTCGGACAGCAAATTCGAGAGCCATTGCGGATGGCCCAGCTTTGACGATGAGATCAAAGACGCGGTCGAACGGCATCCCGATGCCGATGGCCAACGGACCGAAATTGTCTGCAGCAACTGCAAGGGGCATCTTGGTCACGTTTTCGAAGGCGAGCGATTTACCGCGAAGAATACTCGGCACTGCGTCAATTCGATTTCGATGCGATTTGTTCCCAAAGGCAAAAAGCCGCCTGCGGTGATCAAAGCTCCCCCAACCAAGAAAGCGAAATCGGAGCAGCAGAAAGCGAATTCCAAGCAGCAGACGGCGGAAAAGAGCGACCCGAAAGCAGAATAAGGGGCAAGCGTGATGATCGCGGCGTGATCGACGACATTCAGGATTTTTTTGAAGAAAGGCGAAGCGATGGGCCCGCGGCGGTCTCTGTAGGCTTATCACACGCTTTTTCTTTCACCCCCGAATCACGATCATGCGAATTTTCTGCCTCCTCGCTCTGTTGTTTCTTTCTCAGGAATCGAATCTGGTGCGATCGCAATCCCCCACAGATCCGCTGGTCCCGAAAACGTCCACCGATGACGAAACTTCGGTGACGCAATCCTCGTCGCTGGCTTTTCTGAATAAAACCGCAGGCGGGACCCAGGTTTGGACGGACCATGCGTGGGTCGATGGAAACCGAATCCAGCAGAATGCGTTGACGGGGCATTGGCGTTTGCTAGACCCAAACAATAATCGCATTACCTGGGGGACTCGCCAACAATGTGAAACCCGTTTGGCAGCACAAACACAAGCTTCGCCAGCACCGCATTGCGAACGGGTCGTCATTCTACTGCACGGTTTGATGCGGACGCATCATTCGATGATGCAATTAGAAAAGGACCTGAAGGCGAGCGATGATGCTGAGATCATTCGCTTCTCTTACGCCAGCACACGGTGTTCGATTGGCGATCACGCTGCAGCGCTTCGCGAATTGCTGGAACGATTGCCCGAAGACACGAAAATCAGCTTCGTCGGACACAGCATGGGCAATATCGTCACGCGTCATTTGATCGGAGACCTGCAGCGTGACGGAGATCCCAAAAATCTGTTGCCGCGGTGCGAGTCGATGGTCATGTTGGGACCACCGAACCAAGGCGCCGCGATCGCTCGGCGAATCAACGCCGCCGGGATCTTTGACGTAATCACCGGCAAAGGATGCCGCGAACTTGGCAGCGAGTGGCAAGCGTTCGCAGACCGGTTGGCAACCCCACCGTTTCCATTTGCGATTGTCGCCGGTGACGTTTCCACGACCCCAATTCAAAACCCGCTTGTCGACGGCGCAAGCGATTTCGTCGTCAGCATCGAGGAAGCTCAACTCGAAGGAGCAGAGGAATTTCACACGGTGCCGGCTCTGCACAGTTTCTTGATGAACAACGAACAAGCACGTGAATTGACGATCGACTTCTTAATTTCTCATCGCACTCAAAGCTAAGCCGTGGCGGACTTAATCGCTCAAGGGCCCCAAGAACAACAACGTTGGCGACGTGCATTGCCCGACGCCACGTCCGGTCGTGAGATCATGCTAGGACGTGCCGATAGCGATTGGAATGTCCCTTGGGATCCGATGATCTCGCGACGGCACACGCGGATCAAAGTGCATTTGGATCATCAAATCGAAATCATTCAAAACGTGCACGCACGCAACCCCGTCTTCTATCGCGGCCGACAATCGCCGCAATTCAAATTGACGGTCGGAGAACATTTTGTCATCGGCGAAACCACCTTCACGGTAGTCAATCGGCCCGGTGCCTCGGAATTGCCATCGAGCGAAAATGTTACTCAGCACGCCTACGACTACACCGTTTTGCGACGCCGCCATTTCCGCGACGCCAATTCACGGATCGATATGCTGAGTCGTTTGCCGGATTTGATCACCAGCGCCGAGACCGACGAAGAATTATTGGTGCGGATGACCAACGTATTGCTGCAGGCCACCCCGGCGGCAACCGCCGTGGCCGTCGTCGCGTTGCAAGACGATTCGGCGACCGATAATCGCGTCCGTCCACGATCGGACCGGCCCGTTCAGATTCTGCATTACGATAGCCGCGGGTTTGAATACGAATCGGCACAAGTCAGTGCACGGCTTGCCCGTTCGGCAATCGAAACACGCGAAAGCGTTCTGCAAGTCTGGTCTCCGCACGAGGCGACCCAGAGCGGATTCACAACGAACGAGGGCGTCGATTGGGCATTCTGCGTTCCGCTGCGAAGTGTTGCTTGCCGTGGTTGGGCCATCTACGTCACTGGCCAATCGTCAACCCATGGGCGTTTCGATCCGCGAGACCAAAATGCGACTCCGCCCGAAGCGTTGCAAGACGATCTGAAGTTTGCCGAACTTGTTGGATCAATGGTTGCCAACCTACGGCAAACACGAAGACTGGAACGACGTCAAGCATCGATGCGACAATTCTTTGCACCCATCGTCATGGATGCCTTGGCCAATCAAGATCCCGCCGACGTGCTGCGGCCACGCGAGGCTAAGTTGTCGGTCATGTTTTGCGATCTGCGCGGATTCACCCAAAAGAGTGAAGAACAATCCGACCACCTGCTGGAACTGCTAAACCAAGTCAGTGAGTCGCTTGGCGTGATGACCCGAGCCATCCTTGATTACGGCGGCGTGATCGGCGATTTCCACGGCGATGCTGCGATGGGGTTCTGGGGCTGGCCGATCGCTCAATCCGATAACGTCGTTCGAGCCGCCAACGCCGCGATTCAAATTCGCCGACAACTCGCAATCCATAGCAATACCAACAACAGCGAGATCGGATACCACTTTCAGCATGGCATCGGAATCGCGACGGGCAATGCCGTCGCCGGCCAGATTGGGACCGTCGATCAGGTCAAAGTCACCGCGTTTGGACCGGTTGTGAATCTCGCTAGCCGGCTAGAGGGGCTGACCAAACAATTTGGGGTGCAAACGATCATTGATGAACCAACCGCCATGTCGCTGCAGGGACGTCCTGATCCCGAACCGTCCGGCGACAACGGGGCAGCGATTGTGACGCGTCGATTAGCACGGGTACGCCCAGCAGGATTGATCCAGCCCGTCAATATCTACCAACTTAGTCTGGCCAGCGAAACGCTCGACGACGCCGACCTTGCAACCTATCAACGCGGACTCGAGGCGTTTATCGAGGGTGACTGGACGATCGCACGTGAGGCCTTTGCTTGCATTGCCGAGCGTGATCGGCCGAGCCAGCGGATTTTGGCTCAAATGGCGCGTCAAGGACAATCGCCGCCGGCGGGATGGTTAGGGGTGCTGGATCTGGAAAAGAGCTAGGTTTTGTCGGGGGCACCCTCTCTCCCTAACGATGCCAGGGACTTACAATAGGACTCAAACCCAACCCAAAACCCCCAGACTAACCGTGGTACGCAATGGGACTGCAACAGCTTAGCTCACACCCGTTTATCCTCCTTCGCACATGCTGCTTCACCGCCCTGCTCGGGACCCAGGCATATTTTTCGAGTGAATCGGCGGCCCAATTGTCCGATAGTGATCGGGCACGTTTGGTGTCGCAGATTCGCGATGACGCGAGCCAGATCACGGAGGACGGATTTCCTGATCTGCAAGCGGCGAAACAAGACGTCACTGAAAAGATCGAGTCGGTGCGGCAGTTCATGCATGCCCAGCGATCGCAAAGCAATGGCCAAGCGTGGCTTGATTATCTAGATCTGACACCGCTCTCGGATGCCTTGCAATCCGATTCGCTCTCGAACCTGGCGCGAACCGCGATCGATACCCGTTTTCGTCTGATTGGAAACATCGAAGGGCTCGAGATGAGCTCGCTAACTCGGCTCCGCAGCTCGATCGAACATTTGCTTGCGGCGATCCGTTTTCGTGATGGTGAGCGAGCAGCTGAGCAGCTCGCCCAACAACTCGATTCACTCGCTGAGCGAATCGAGGCGATGGACCGGGTCCCGTCGGCCGAAGACGCGGCGTCACTTTCCGCATTGGTATCGCTGCTGGAGGAATCGCAACAAGCCCGCGGTGTGGTGGCATCGATTCGCGAAGTCTTTGGACGACCGAACATCGCGATCTTTGTTGGCGAATCGGCAATCCAACAAGCGGTCAATCGCGACGTCAATCGGTCACGCCCCATCCGCGACTGCATTCTTGGGACTCGGATCGTTGGCGAAGCGTACACGACCGGCTTTGTCACCGCGAATCTATTGCCGTCGATCGGTGCCGCGAGAATCCAAGTCTCACTCAACGCCGATGTTTCCACACGCAGCACCGGATACAACGGCCCGGTGAAACTTCGCACCTTGGGTAACGCGCAAGTGACCGCGACCCGCACGTTGAACATCAACGAATCAGGCGTCACGATGGATCCCGCCTATACAACGGCAGCATTAAACACCGACATCACCGCAATTGAACACAAACTAAAACTCGTGCGGCGTATCGCCCGCAAAAAGGCGGCCGAACAGAAACCCAAGGCGGATCGCATTGCCGTCGAACGGTTGCGTCAGCAGGTGGGTGAAGAGTTTGTGCAACAAACCAGTGAGGCAGGTGGCATGCCAACGCCAAACATTTCCGAAAGAATCGCACCGACGTTAACTCGATTGTCTCTAATCGATCCTGCTCGTTTGTGGGGATCGACGGACGATTCACTGTTTGTCGATACAACGCTTCGCCGCAACGACCAAATTTCAACCACGGTTTCACGGCCGGCAATATCGGTGTCGTATGAGGCTGCGATTCAGATCCAAGAATCGGTTGTTGACAATGCGTTGGGGCCGTTTTTGGCAGGCCGGACGGTCGACGAAGCGATGATCAATGAATTGCTTGCCGAATCAGGCCGTCCGGTTGAAAAGCAAGAGGGCGAGGATGCCGAACCGCCGTTCGAAATTGATTTTGCTCGACTACAACCGATCGTATTCGAAGCTCGTGAAGGAGCCATTCGTTTTGGAGTCCGCGGAACCCGCTTTGCCCAAGGCGAACGCGAGCTGAAGGTCCCGATGGAAATCACCGCCACCTACCGACCAGCGAAAACCCCCGAAGGACACGCCATCTTGATCCGAGACACTGACGTGAACGTCGACTTCCCGGGACGCAAACGGCTAAGTGTGTCGCAGGCGGGGCTAAAGCGAACAATTCAAAAACGCTTTGACGAAGTCTTTCCTGACACGCTTTTGCAACGTCAAATCGAGGTCCCTGAGACAGTGGAAATCGAAGCGATTCGAGGTCGCCAATACCGTGCCCATCACATCGATTCCCGTGATGGATGGCTTACCATCGCCGTGCATTAAAATGGATTTGCGACACAGGGCGCACGCGATCCAATAATCGGATTGCCGCTTTCCACGCTCGACCGTCTACAGCCAATAAAAAACGCCGCTTGATTACTCAAGCGGCGTTTTTCGTGATCGCTTCGTTGTCGTTGACTAGAAACGAGTTTGAAACTGGGTGTACACGAACTGAGCATCGTCGTTGGACAACACACCAGGCGTTTCGTCGTAGTAATCGCCGGCAAAGAAACGCGAGTAGCCGATCAACATGCTGCTACGCGGATTCAAATTGACGTTGATGGCGACATCAATCTCATGTCCCAACTCTTTGTCTTCGGCCAACGCCGTCGTGTTGTACGGCTGCATCGTTACGCCATACGGTGTGGTGGATGTGTCCAACAAAAAGTAGTGGTACCAAACCAACAGATTGACTTTCGGCCCCAGCACGGGGGTAATGAACTGCATGTTAAAGTCGTGTAGGTTGCGACGACCGAACAAGTCCATAAAACCATTGTATTTATGAGCCAGCGGGAACAGATGGTCGAACGCATCATCACCACGATTGACGAAGTCAGAATCGCCACCGGAGGCATAGTCATACCAGAACCAAACGGTCGGTTTCCAATCCGCAACTTGCAGCTTGCGACCAAGTCCGCTGGTAAAGAAAGCGGCGTCGTGGCTGCTGCCGTTGCTGTTGGTACCGAATTGAACTCCCCCTTCGACTTCGTATAGCAAGTCGCCTTCGCTGCCAGCGACACGTGAACCAAGTGTGTGGTAATCAAAATTATTCACACTGTCGTCCAGCCCCAGGTAGTACATATCCAAGGTGCCGATATCCAACCCTTTGCGGGTCAGGTAAGTGCCGAAGAAATCAACGCTCTCGTTGGCGTCATCAATCTTGCTTTCGGTCGCTGCATTGCGATTCACCGGATGGACGAAGAACCCGTCTACATTCCAATCTTTATCGGAATACATCAAGCGTCCACCCTCAAACGTACGCCGGGTGTTAGCCCAATCCAATGGCGAGATCAACCGTTGGTTGCCGTATAGCAATTCTTGGCGACCGACACGTGCGGTCAGCGTGCTGCAGCCATCGGAGTACAGATTTACATCGGCGAACAAGTTCTGAATTTCGCCTCGATTCTCTTCGATCGGACGGTTGTTGAAAAACTCGCCGCCTGAATCGGCGTACAGGTACTCACCGTACAGACGAATGTAGTCGTTCATGCGATAGTCCGAGAACAACCGCAACCGGGTCAACCAAAATTCGTCGTCTTGGCCGGTCAACCCAAGTCCGCGCATCCCATCTTCGTCGTGGTAGCGAACGCGAACTTCGCCGCCCAGATCAAGCTTGCCATCAGCGAGGCCTTTGAGCGAATCGCCAAGAAACGAAGGGCCGCTATAGCAGGGATCGTTCAGATAGCTGAAATCGTTCGCATAGAAGACGCCACCGTAGGCTTTCTTCATCTTCTCGGTCGCAGCGTCACGTTGCTTCTTTGTGCAACAGGTGCTGTTACAACAGCCGCAGGGTACCGACACCTGTTCCGCTGGGGATGGCAGCACTTCCGGATAGACCGCCGTGTCCGAGAGCGGTTCCGCTTCGTCCGCCGCGATCGCTTCAGCCGCAGTATAGACCGTATCGCTAACCATGCGCACCGCAGGTTCGACGACGACGGTATCCATCGACGAATCCGAGACGCGGACATCGCTGTATTGGTCTGCCTGAGCCACATTGAGCGTCACTAGCGTCGACAGAGCGGCCAACAGCCCGACACGCGACCGACGTCGCTTTGGGATCGTCATCATGATGAGGTTCCTTCCTCGATTAAATAAATGTTTGCAGAGCCAGAGGTAAGGATCTACGGATTTGCATCATGCTGTCCCGCGCTTTGCCAATGCACTACGCATCAACAAGAACATCACTTGAGGTGAGAATTTCACATTCCCGCCGACCCCTTACGGTCTCACAAAATTGAAACCTTGGTTCGCATCGGCATCCCAGAAGGGTGGGGACTGCAAGAAATTGACCGCACCCGAAAATGAGATTGATCGCGACAATCCGAACGAGCAGGCGGAATCGTCATCACCGATACGGCGGACCGGCGATCGCAAGCTTCACGTTGCGAAAAACAAAAAAAGACAAAGCCTGGCAGCCCCCTTATTATCCAGGTGGTACTCAGGCCGCGTCAGATGAGGGGCCGCGTTAGATCAGGGGCAGCGCATGCTCAACAAATAGGCAACTGCCGGCATTCTAAGCGATTTCCAGCAGCATGTCTGGAACGTAATTTTTTTTCGTTTTGAAAAAACTACATTCACTACAGTAGCCAATCCCCACCTTAACGGCCCGTAGCGAAGCTCATGCCCCCTTCGCGGCGATCTCCCCCTAAATGGACAACGCTTGGCCCATTTGTTGCCTAACACTGCAGACGGCAACGCAGCCCCTGATAGAAGTTCGATTCTGTACTGATTCAAAGAGTTGCGTGCCTCTCCCTCCTATCCCTTATCCACCTTTTTCGACGGCGTCATGCCAAGGTCTGTTTTTATGCCTTCTGTTCCTCTCCTTCGACCGTTCCGCAATCTCGCCTTTTGCGGGTCCCTCTTTTCACTCTCAGCGATGTTGTTGTTAACAACCGTTGGCTGTGGAGGATCGAAGATCACATTAGAAGACCTCGAGGCCGCTGCGGCGAAGGTACAACAAGACACGGCATCCGCTGCAACCACCGACACGAAAGCGACCGTTGTCGCCGAACTACTCGACATCGAAAAACCATCACTAAAGTTTGGCTTTATCAAGCTGACCGACTGCGCTCCGCTGGTAATTGCCAAAGAGAAGGGCTTCTTCCAAGAGGAAGGCTTGAACGTCGAAATCGAAGCCCAATCGAATTGGAAAGTATTGCTGGACCGTGTGATTGACGGGCAACTCGATGGTGCCCACATGCTCGCCGGCCAACCGATTGGCGCGACAATCGGGTTTGGCACCAAAGCACACATCATCACCGCCTACAGCTTGGATTACAACGGAAACGGCATCACGGTCAGCAACGAGATTTGGAGCCAGATGCAAGAGAACGACGAAAGTTTGAAGTCGCCCACGCCGCCGCATCCGATCTCGGCAAAATCGCTCAAGCCGATCGTGGATCGCTACAAGCAAGACGGCAAAGATTTCAACATGGGGATGGTGTTCCCTGTCAGCACGCACAACTATGAAATTCGTTACTGGTTGGCGGCCGCCGGCATCCACCCTGGCTTCTACAACAAAGACAACATCACTGGCATGGTCGACGCGGATGTCTTGCTGTCAGTCACTCCACCGCCACAAATGCCGTCGACCCTCGAAGCGGGCACGATCCTAGGGTACTGCGTTGGCGAACCATGGAATCAGCAAGCGGTTGCCAAAGGTATCGGCGTCCCGGTGACGACGAACTACGACATTTGGAAGAACAATCCTGAAAAGGTATTTGGGGTTTCGGCAGAATGGAACGAGAAATATCCGAACACTCACATTGCGGTCGTCAAAGCGTTGATTCGAGCTGGCAAGTGGCTTGATGAGACCGATGCCGATGGCAAGCTGACCAATCGTGAAGAAGCGGCCAAGATCCTCAGTGGCAAAGATTACGTCGGCGCCGACGAGGATCTCATCAAAAAGAGCATGACGGGCACGTTTGTCTTCCAGAAGACTGATGTTCGCCCGATGCCTGAATTCAATGTTTTCTTTAACCATTACGCCAGCTACCCGCATTACAGCGATTGCATTTGGTTTCTGACCCAGATGCGTCGTTGGGGGCAGATTACCGAAAGCAAGCCGGCCGAGTGGTACGAAGAAACGGCCAAAGAAGTCTACAAGCCCGAGATCTACCGCAAAGCTGCCTCGATTTTGGTAGCCGAAGGCAAAATCTCGGAAGCCGAAATTCCTGAAGACGGCTACGACGGTTACCGACCGGCAACCAACGAGTTTATCGACGGCAACACCTACGATGCTCGTGATCCGATTGGCTATATCAACAGCTTTGTGATTGGCAACAAAGATGGCGACTCTACGGACGCCGAGCCCACGAAGCTTTAACCCATAGACGTCACAACCCGATTGACAATTCACTTCGACATTTCTGTCTTCTCTCCCCCGCTTCGTAGCCTGTAGCGGGGGAGAGAGGGGGTCGGAACCAAGCGTCTTGTCATTTTTTTAAGTGCCGTACCTACCTGGCCGCTATCACGCGGGCCCAAGGGTAGGACAGTTTAAGAAACAAGCTGGCTCTGAGTCTGCAGTGACAGAGTCTTCCCACCACAATCGACCATCGCGTCACAAGAACACAACTACCGTAATCGAGAGCAATAAAGATGAATTGGCGTGGAACCGCTTTAAAACTTTGCAACGTTTCAGGAATGCCGATTTTCGAACCGTTTGTTCGACTCGCCGCAGGCGAAGACCCCAAAGAGCAATTCAAAGGGATCGCGAAATTTGTATTGCTGCCGATCGTCGCGATCGCCTTGTTTGTCGGTGCATGGTCGCTGGCTGCGAAAACGGTTGTCACCGAGAGCATGCAACTGCCAAGTCCATCGGCGACCTGGCAAGCCGGCGCCGATTTGTTCTCGATGCATTTTGCACAACGTGCCGAAGATCAGCTGAAAAAGAGCGAGATGCTTGCCGAAGCAATCAACTTTATGGTGCAAGCTCAATCGCTTGAGAAACAGGCCGTTGACGCATCGGCCAGCGAAAAAGAAGCCTTGCTCGCCAATGCAATGATCTACAAAAAGAAGGCACTGCAAGCGGCAAACTATGTCCCATCGAGCGCTCCGACCTTTATCGACCAAATCGTCACCAGTTTGAAGACCGTCTTTTTTGGGTTTGCCATCGCCACCTTGATCGCAGTTCCGCTGGGTGTGCTGTGCGGCATGAGCCCTTGGTTCAACGCCGCGTTGACACCTGCGATTCAAATGTTCAAACCGGTCAGCCCGCTGGCTTGGTTGCCGTTGGCCAGTCTTGTCATTATTTGGGCGTACAGCAATTCACAACCGGGCGAAACGTTCTTCGAAAAAGCGTTTCTGATCTCCGCGGTTACCGTTTCACTCTGCTCGCTGTGGCCGACGCTTGTCAACACGACCCTCGGCGTTGCCAGCGTGGACAAGGATTACTTGAACGTCGCTCGCGTGCTGAAGCTGACTTGGTCGCAAAAGCTGTTCAAGATCATCTTGCCGGCTAGCTTGCCGCTGATGTTTGCGGGACTGCGAATCAGTCTCGGTGTCGGATGGATGGTACTGATTGCCGCGGACATGTTGGCCCAAAACCCTGGGCTGGGCAAATTTGTCTGGGACGAATTCCAGAACGGCAGCAGCACGACGTATGCACGAATCGCGTTTAGCGTACTGATCATTGGACTGATCGGCTTGGTGCTCGATCGGATCATGATCTGCTTACGCAACATGGTTAGTTTCGGAAACCCGGTCGCGGGCTAGAACGTCGGTGTTCCTTGTCCACCAACCCTACTCATTCACCAACGAGAGCAACAATGAGCGTCGCCGTCCTTGCTGATCCAGCAATCGAAACACGACTCGATAACTCGGCACCGAATCCGATTCTAACGATGCGTAACGTATCGAAGGGGTATGGCAGTGGTGTGACTCGCAATGAAGTATTGCAGAACATCAACCTGAATATCCGCGAAGGCGAATTCTTAGCGGTCGTTGGATTCTCGGGAAGCGGCAAGACCACCTTCACCCAATTGTTGGCTGGTTTGATCCAGCCCGACAGTGGAGAGATTTTGATGGAAGGCGAACCGGTGACGGGACCAGGCCCCGATCGCGGTTTAGTGTTCCAAAACTACTCGCTGCTGCCGTGGTTGACCGTTCGTGGCAATATTGCGTTGTCGGTCGACAGCGTGTTTCGCAGCTGGGGCAAAGGGGAACGTCGCGACCATGTCGAAAAGTTCATCGAGATGGTCGGACTCAGTCACGCCGCCCATCGTCATCCGCATGAATTGTCCGGCGGCATGCGGCAACGCACCTCTTTGGCACGCACCTTGGCAATGAAACCCAAAGTGCTGCTGCTGGACGAACCTCTCTCCGCTCTCGATGCACTTACCCGCAGCGTGCTGCAAGAAGAGATTTTGAAGATTTGGGAAGAGGAGCGTCAAACCTGTTTGATGATTACCAACGATGTCGATGAAGCGATCCTGGTCGCCGATCGTATCGTCCCCTTGAACCCCGGCCCACGAGCATCACTGGGCCCGATTTTCACGGTCGAACTTGACCGTCCGCGTGACAAATCGGCGTTGAACCACAACGAGCGTTTCAAAGGGCTGCGAAACGCTGTGACCAATTACTTGGTTGCCGTCCGCCAAAAATCGCGAACGGACGAGGCCGCGGTTTCGACCGCACCCAAGTTTGAACTCCCCGAAATTGATCCCATTAGCTTGACAAAGCCACATCGCTTGATCGTCAACACACCGGCTCAGTAATAACGAAACGGAAAAGAAAATGGCTGGCTACGTAGAAATGTTTCGTCTCGGCAAGACGTACGACACGCTGAAAGGTCCTGCGGTCATCGTCGAAGACTTTAATTTGAACATGAAGCAGGGCGAATACGCGAGTCTGCTGGGGCATTCCGGCTGCGGCAAGAGCACCGTATTGATGATGGTCGCGGGACTCTGCGATATCACCGATGGCGGCGTGGTGGTCGCGAATCATGAAATTGACGGCCCCGGTCCCGATCGCGGCATCGTG
>NZ_ANOG01000979.1 GCF_000346295.1 Rhodopirellula maiorica SM1
GACACGTCAACGCATCAAAAGGAACTTAAATACCTGCGGTTTTCCGCATTTCATTGAGTTTTGTTAAAGTTTGGCGAGGTGGTGGAAACTATCTGATTAATGGAAGCGATTTTGGCACAAAAAGTGTATGTATCCAAATGCGTTCAAGAAGTTCAACCTACCAATCAGGGAAGAAAACAATGCTAGTTTTAAGCCGCAAAGAAGGTGAGCAACTCCTAATCGGTGACAATATCGTTTTGACGATCAACCGTATTTCTGCAAATCGAGTTGCGATCGGAATCGAAGCCCCACGTGAAGTAAGGATTGTTCGTGGTGAGTTGGACCGCAAAGAAGTCGCACCACGTGGCAGTGCTCCGATGACCGTCATCATGGAAGAGCAAAATGTCTCGGTCGCTGGTAAGCCTGATTGCTAGCGTGCGGTGACGTCGTCATTCGACGTTGCAGAGGCATCTTCTGTGTGAAGTTGCTGGTCACGTGAAAGCGAGCCGAGACTTACTTTGCTATCAACAAGTGAGTACGCCGATCTTTCAACGAGCCGGGGCATCCAAGCGAGTTGGGGCATCCAAGCGAGTTGGGCATCCAATTCAATATACGCGAATTGGTTTTCATGAGGGATGAACGGGCCGAATCACCGGCCCATCATTCCCCCTCATTGTTAAGGGCGAAAAGAATGCCTCCCAACAGCGACGATACATTGTTCACACCGCATCGTGCCTAGTGCGATTCACTCAGAGAGAGCGATCGAAACACCAGACACGTGGCGATACCGGCCGAAACTCTTGGCGAGTTTCGCTAGGACAGTGTGAGCTGCAGCTCAGGCAGCGCGTCGCGAAGCTGTGAACGAGCGATTGGGAAGCGGTAGAACCGATTCACATTGGTCAATCGATTTCACTTCGTCGATATGAACGCGTCGTCTCATTTCGGCTGTTGCCGAACCGCCGGTCATCATACCGATCGATTCTAGCAAACGTGAAGGTCGACCGAGATTCGCGAGCATTCCTCGCAGTCCATCGCGGAATCCGCTGCGGTCCTTGCATGCGGTTTGGCGAATTGCCCACAAACGCTTGCCACGACGCAACGAGGCGTCGTTCCAGGCGGTATGGTTTTGATCGGCAACCAAGCTGCATTGTTCCGCAATCACGCATCGCCAACCTGCTTGTGACAACGCCAATCCGCTGGTGTACGAGAATTCCAGCAAACTGCTTCCACGGTAGCAATGACAAACGTTGCGCAGTGTCTCGCGTCGCCAAAACGAAGCTTCGACAAAGACGCCATCGATCTTGGCGACTTCCTTTCGACTCAATTTCGTTTGCGAGACACCGGTCGGTTGGCAAAGCCGTGAACCGCTGTCGAACCAACCGGCCCCGACAATGTGTCCCGTTTGCTCGTGTCGAACCACCGCAGCGATCGCTGCGACATCATGGTGTTCGAATTTTTCCAGGGCGGCATCAACCCATCCTTCTGTTGCCTTAAAGCCGCCACTTAAGACATGGACAAATCGACCGCGGGCTTCCGAAGCGCTTGCGGAGATCAGTTCGATCAATTCAGCTGAATCCGCGGACACGAAGCGAACTTCGTCACCCAATTCGAACGGGTCTTCATAAGTCCCGTCGTGAGCAACAATCACTTCACAGCCGCTGGGCTGATGTTCTAAAACACTGATCAAACTGGTTTCGAAAGACTGAAGGTCTTCCGTCACCGGGACCACAATCGTAAGCCGCGGGATCGGAGAAATATTTGGCACCGAACCACCTCAAGAAAGAATGCTGGCATGCACGCCGGCTTTCAAGACAATACGACGACCGACTCGCCGTCCTAGCTAGTTTTCGGTAGAACCAGCGTCAGAAGATGAGATCTTCGGCGGAACAGACCAAGAAAGATGCAAAGCAAGCATCGTGCGACTCTGTATTCATTCGCCAACCGACAAACCTAACCTAATCCCCCAACCCGAACCCACTTATGCATACGCGATTGCTCCCCCCCGATGGATCGAAGGTTTCCGAGATTGGCTTTGGTGCGTGGGCGATCGGGGGGCAGTGGGGGCCACAAAGTGATGATGAGTCGCTGCGAGCACTTCATGCGGCGATCGATCGAGGTGTCAACTTCATTGATACCGCCGCAGGCTATGGCGACGGACATAGCGAGATGCTGATCGCCAAGGCACTCAAAGGCCGCAGTGAAGAAGTCTTGATTGCCACGAAAACGCCACCCAGTCCTGGGCCGTGGCCGCCGAGTCCTTACTGTCGCTGGCAAGATCGCTACTCGGCAGCTTACTTGCGAGATAACCTGCACCAGCGTTTGACGAACCTAGCGGTCGAACGAATCGATCTACTGCAACTGCATACCTGGACGCGTGCGTGGAACGATGATCCACAGCCGTTATTGGTGCTGCGTCAAATGCGAGACGAGGGCAAAATCAACTTGATTGGCGTTAGCACTCCCGAGCACGACCAGGATTGTGTCGTGCAGTTAATGCGAAACGGCTTGGTCGATGTCGTTCAAGTCATCTTCAATCTGTTTAACCAGGACGCTGCCGCGCAAATCTTGCCCGTGGCTGCCGAAACAGGCACCGGTGTGATTGTCCGCGTTGCACTGGACGAAGGATCGTTGGCCGGCAAATACTCCGGCGACCATGTCTTTCCCGATGACGATTTTCGCAGCCAATATTTCGCTGGCGACCGCATGCAGCGGACCGCCGACCGGGTTGCCGAAATTCGATCCGATATGGACGCGCTGGGGTTGTCGGACGATTACTCGATGGCCGATGTCGCACTGAAATTTGTGCTCGCACGACCGGAAGTCAGCACGGTGATTGCAGGCATGCGAACGGTCAAGCAGGTCCAACAGAACACACGAACAAGCCAGCTGCGAGATTTGCCGGACGAGGCGATCACGCGACTGCGGCGGCACAATTGGCGACGCGGCATTTGGTACGCCGGAAAGTAAGCGTTTCGTTAAACAGTGCCGGCAAACGGCGTTTCGACGCCATGGTCTTGCTGCAACTGAAACAAGCAATCATCGGCGATTCGCAACCGTCGGCTGACTTCGCGACCCAGATTCATCATGATCATCGCGTACTGTTCGACATCCATCCGATACAGCGATTGCAGTACGATGCGTGGGATTTCGATGGTTTCGCAATTACATTCCGCTTGCGCTGCGGCCGATCGTGGCTGAAAATCGATCAGCGACATTTCGCCAAAGCAATCTCCGCTTGCTAAACGCCCCAGCATGATCGTGTCGTTTTTCCACGTCCGCTGGATCACGACGGTCCCGGCTTCGATCACAAACAGTGATTCGCCTGGGTCGCCTTCGTGAAAAAAATAGTCACCCGCTGCCAATACGAGCCGATGAGATTCTCCCAAAATCAATTCCAGCGATTCGTTTTTCAAACCACCGAACACGGCCATCTGGCGAAGCATTTTTGCTTGTTGTTCATTCATCGAGTCAGCTCGAGAAAAAGAAAGGCGAAACAGACCGGCGGTGTCGAAGCAGCAGACTGCTCCGATTGTAGCACTTTCGTGGCGGTAACAAGCAAAATGTTAGCTCCGTCGTCTCTCAAGCAAACGCCAGTGAGATTACAATCGGAAACCACTCCCCCCTGGATGATGTTTAATCGTTTAAGCGGGTAGAAAGAAGGTTTGCGGTATGTTGGCCGTGTTGCCGCTAGCGGGCTATTGATTTAATCGTACGATGGACTTCCTAGTCCGTCGAATACACCCATGACGAGCGAGGCAGTCCATCAGCCACCCCTTGCCACAGGAAACTTCATTAATCAACAGCCTGCTAGCTACAGTTCCGGCATTCAACCGGGGCGATTGCCCAAACGGTTAACGAGATCTCACCCAATCATTCCTGTCTGTCTGCTTCATTTTTCAATTGGGAATAGTCATGTTCACTGCGGTTCGTGCTCTGCTGTTTTTGTCTGCTTGCATTGCGATTTCTATTCTGCCTCCAAGCGTCCGCGGCGACGATGCGTGGCCGGCGTTTCGTGGCCCCGACGGCGACGGAGTAGTGCGGTCCGGCGCGATGTTGCCGCTGCAGTGGTCGCCTGAATCGAACATCGATTGGCGTGCCGAATTGCCTGGAAAAGGTTGGTCCAGTCCTGTGTGTGATGAGGATCGCATCTACGTGACCACCGCGATTCCTGCGGAATCCGATGAGGAATCCGACGAGGCGACGAAGGAATTTACGCTTTCATTGTTGGTGATCGATGCCGCCGATGGCAAATTGCTAAACACGATTTCGGTGATGCCGCAAACGAAAGATCGTTCACCCAAAATTCATTCCAAGAACAGTCACGCCAGCCCCACGCCGATCATTGATGGGGACCGAATCTTTGTTCACTTTGGTTATCAGGGCACCGCGTGTGTCAGCAAGCAGGGTGAGATTATGTGGACCAACCGCGACTTGTACTTTAGCCCTCAACACGGCAATGGCGGATCGCCCATCTTGGTCGACGGCCTACTGATCTTCACATGTGACGGTGACAAAGAACCAAAAATCGTCGCTCTTCATGCCGACACGGGTGAACTCGCTTGGCAGACACTACGAATGATCTTTTCAATTCGTACGTTCTCGTTTGCAACACCGACTTTGATCGAAGTCGATGGGCAAAAACAAGTGGTCGCACCTGGCAGCGATTGCGTTTTTGGTTTGGATCCGAAAACCGGGGAAACCATTTGGGATGTTCGCTACGATGGCTATTCCGTAATCCCGAAACCTATCTACCATCGCGGTCTCGTGTTTGTTTCCACCAGTTACGACAGCAGCAAACTGCTGGCGATTCGCCCGACTGGCACCGGAGTCGTAACGGACACGCATATTCAGTGGCGTTCGAATAAAAGTGTTTCGAAGACACCGTCGATGGTTGCCGCCGATGGATTGATCTATTGGGTCAGCGACGATGGGATCGCGATGTGTGCCGAAGCCGAGACAGGCGAGATTGTTTATCGCAAACGAATTGGCGGCAACTTTTCGGCGTCATTGCTGCTCTCGGGCGACCGGATCTATTTTACCAGCGAAGACGGTGTTACCACGGTCGTCCGCGCTGGTCGCGAGTTCGAGGTGCTGGCCACCAATCCGATCGAAGAACGCACGCTCGCGTCACTTGGTGTTTTTGAAGATTCGGTGTTACTTCGCACCGCAGACGCACTTTACCGAATCTCGCAGTAAAAAATGGTTAGAATCGAGGCTTCTCATGCTCTCCACCTCTTTTCGAACTCTGAGATGCCTTGAAGGACGTCCCCATGATTCTGGAACTGCGAAGCCGTGCCCGCTGCATTCTGCCGTTTTTAGTTCTGTTCACGCTCGGAGTTTCGCCACCGCCGGTTACTGCGCAAACGCTTCGTTACCAGCCCAATCCCGATTCGAAATTTGCTTATCGATTCCAGATCAGCGTCGATAGCGAAAGTGAAACAACCCACTACAAAGGGATCACAAAGTACGAGGTTGAAAGTCGAAACGGGGATCAGATCCAACTGACCTATCGCGGCGGATTGTCGGAATCGAAAACGTACAAGGCCGCTGCGCGTGGCAGACGAGGTCCGTTTGGTCCCAGAGCGTTCCCACCATCGATTCCCAGCCCATTTTCGCGGCCTGCCTTCGCTGGCAAAACTCAAACTACCAACCAGATCACACTTTCATCGCGAGGAGAAGTGATCAAATTGGTTCGCGATTCTCAGTTGCCCTACTTGTTAGGCAATGTCTCGTTGATCCCTTTTGAACCGCTGCCCGAGACGGACGAAAAGAATTGGCAGATCGACTCGGGGATCGCTGTCACGCAAAAAGACCGCCAAGATCGGTTTGGTCGCGGTGGTTTCGGACCTGGCGGTTTCGATCCGTTTGGTCGCAGCAATGACGATGACACCACGCGGGCGGCGGTTGAAAAGACAAGCTTCCAACAGCTAAGACAGCAAGACGATTTAATCCATTTCAAAAAGGACTATGAACTGAAAATGCCGGAAACCGACGATGGCGTCGCCTATGAAATGTCGGGGACGGGGACATGGACCTTTGACAAATCAGTGAACATGCCGGCGGGGATCGACTTCAGTTACAAGCTGGTTGTCAAAAGCAAAAACTCGACTGTCACGGTTCCGATCACAATGAAGTACGAGCGATTATCGCAGCAGGAAATCGATGCGATCGAAGCCGAGGCAAAAAGAAAGGCCGAGGAACGAGCGATGGCGGCGGCCAAAGCCAAGGCCGAAGCCGAAGCTCCATTGACCGATGCACAGAAAGCAGATGCACTCGAGTCACTTACGTCCGGCGATGCGGCACGGCAAATTCAAACGCTCAGTGAGCTCGCCAAAAAGAGTCTGCAAGATCCCGATCCTGAAATCGTGGCGGCGATGAAGCCACTGGTCGAGAGCGACAACGACAAACTTCGCAAAGCGGCGCATTCTGCGATGTTGCGCTGGGATGCCGAGTACAAGCGAATCGCAAGCCTGAAATCGGCCTACGATCGCGCCGGCGTGGTTGATGATACCAAACGCGAAGTCAATCTGCTGACCACGCTGTACATCGGCCAAATTGTGCAAGTCAACGAACATGGCCCGTTCTGGAAACCCGCAACGATTGAAGAAATCCTGACCGATGGCCAAGTCCGCGTGAAACTTCGTGGCGGTGGCAATCGCAAGATCACGGTGGCTCGCCGTAAAATACAACTCGCACCCAAGGATCTGCCGCAGCCCAAAAAGCCCGATGTTGCCGCCGCCCAACCGACCTCGCAATCACGCACATGGTCCGACGCAAGCGGTCGATTTAAGGTCGATGCGGTATTGCTTCGCGTTGAAGGCGCAAGCGTGGTCCTGAAACGGGCGGACGGCCGCGAAGTCACCGTACCGATTGTCAGCCTCAGCGAAGCGGATAAAGATTTTCTTCGTGAGCTGCAGCAACAACGGGCCGCGGTTAAGAATCCATTCGAGCCGTGAGTGCTCTTGCCATCGATTGAACGCTCTCAATCACTCTATTGGTAGTAACGATCAGGAACTAATCAAAAGGCCGGGACAGATAGCAGCACAACCAAAGAATCCAGGAACTGTAATACCAATCTACTACGGGTGTGTTACATGGACCAAGTTGGAATGTCTGACCACGGTCAAGACTGCTACAGCAATCTGAAAAGATAGGTGTATTTGCAATACGATGAGACGACAACACTTGGTCTTTGCAGTGTTCTGCGTTGCAGCAATATGCACCGTGGTGGTGTTGCAATCGATGGGCGAGAATAGGCCTTCTTCTTATCCATCTTCAAAAACTACATATCAAAACACGGGGTGGCCGTTTATCGACGACACGCTTGTTTCCACCCCAAACCAACCAACTGTGTCGATTCGAGAAGGAGAGGGGGCAAATTTCGTTATCGATTACGCGAAAGGCAGAAACGCTAACCTCTTGGTAAACCTGATTTTATTCGTGATGGTATTACGCACCGGATTGTTTTTGGTCT
Source organism: Rhodopirellula maiorica SM1 (assembly GCF_000346295.1). Taxonomy (GTDB): domain Bacteria; phylum Planctomycetota; class Planctomycetia; order Pirellulales; family Pirellulaceae; genus Novipirellula; species Novipirellula maiorica. Next base: position 7,454 of record NZ_ANOG01000979.1, read on the forward strand.
ACGAGTTCCCGCAGTATCGAATAACCGATTTGTTCGCATTGGTGTTGGCTGCCGCAATTGTTGCAGTCACGGTAAGGGTTGATCTACCACTCGCTTTTCTCAGTTCTGAATTAAAATCAGCACTTTCTAACTATTCACCACTCAGGCAATCGTCTCGTCCGCTTTGGCAAAATACAGTTGCTCTCATTTACTGCTCTTTCGCGTACTACGCGATCGCGTCGTATTTAATGCCATCGCGAAGAAATATGAAGCGTGGAGACAAAGCAAGCCCACAATGACTTGCCGCTTTAAGGAGTCCAGCTTCATGAATCCCATGCCCGCTAACTAACCTCGTGACAGTTGCACGTTCTGTTAACCGTCAAATTCGGTTATAAATGGCAGATGAAAGCCTAACTGCCATAACCGAATCTTTCAGGACGACGACCATGAAACGCCTTCTGATGCTGACGCTGATTCCGCTGCTGCTGATCGGCGGTTGTGGTCGTAAAAACCCGGTCGAGGAAATCTCTCCCGCAAAATCGAACGTCAAAGTCGTCGATGTCGCCACAGACGAGTCGATGCTTTCTTGGCCCACATGGCGTGGGCCTAAACGTGATGGTGTCGTCCCTGATCAACCGCTGTTGACGCAGTGGAGCGACGAGAAGAATGTCCTCTGGCGAACCGATGTCCCCGGCCGCGGGCACAGTTCGCCCATCATCGTGGCGGATTCGATTTATCTCGCCACCGCGATCGCGGATTCACAAAAACAACAAGTGCTTGCCTTTGATCGTGCGACGGGCAAGCCTATCTGGACCACCGATGTTCACACAGGCGGCTTTCCGTCGGAACGAGCGGTGCACTATAAAGCGACGCACGCGAACGGTACTTTGGCGTGCGATGGCGTCCGGCTCTATACCGCGTTTCTGAATTCGGATGCGATCATTGCTTCGGCTCTTGATTTGGATGGCAACATCCTTTGGCAACGCGAGATCGGCAAATTTGTTTCTAAGTTTGGCTATGCACCGTCGCCCGTTCTGTACAAGTCGCTGGTGATTTTTGCTGCTGACAATATGGGCGGCGGCTATTTGGCAGCGGTCGATGGCGAAAGTGGCGAGATCGCTTGGCGGGTGGCTCGCGGTAATATCAGTAGTTACTCAAGTCCCACGGTTGCCAACGTGGGTGGACGTGACCAATTGTTAATCAGTGGTTGTGATGTGGTGGCCAGCTACGATCCTGCCACCGGTGAAAAATTGTGGAGTACACCCGGCACCGCCGAAGCGACATGCGGCACCGTAATCGCAGCGCCAGATCGAATTTATGCCAGTGGCGGCTACCCCGACAAAGAAACCGCGTGTTTCTCCGCAGATGGTGAAAAAATCTGGTCTGTTCGCACCAAAGTCTATGAACCCTCGCTCGTTTTAAACGACGATCGTTTGTTCGCCGTCAGCGACGATGGTGTGGCCTATTGCTGGGACGCCGACACCGGTGATGTGGTGTGGCGAGAACGTTTGGGCGGTAAGTTCAGCGCATCCCCGATCGTTTGCAATGACTTGGTTTATGTTTCCAATCTCAGCGGCGAAACGTTTGTTTTCAAAAATGAAAACGATGCTTTTAAGTTGATCTCCACCAATCGATTGGGCGATGATGCCTACGCGAGCCCCGCGGTGGCGGACAGCCAGATGTTTATGCGAGTCGGAGTCGGCAAAGGCACCAAACGCCAAGAACAATTGGTGTGTCTCGAATCCGAGACTCCTTAGTAGGATAGGCATCCTGCCTGTCCCACATCTACTTAATCTCCAACGCTTTCATTTTTTGCTGCAGACTTTGGCGGTGAATCCCTAATCGTCGTGCTGCCGCGCTGACGTTGTGCGACTCGGTTTCCAATGCACGTAAGATCGCCAACCGCTCGAAATCTTCGACTAACTGTGCTCTCGCTTCGGTCAGCGGCAGATCCAGGTAACGCTCAAACGGAGCCTCGTCACTCGCATTACGATCCAGTCCCAAACCGAGGTCGCATCGCGTCACTCGATTCTCTTCGCATAGTGCTGCTGATGCATGTACCAATTGCTGCAACTCACGAACGTTTCCTGGCCACACATGTTGCAGCAACGCCGAAATCGCTTCGTCCGAGATCGTCACCTCCGGCGGCAGAAACCGGTTCGCCAACAGCAGGATGTCTTCGTGTCGCGAACGTAGTGGCGGAATGAATAATTCGATTCCCTTCAGCCGGAAATACAAGTCCTGACGAAACACTTTGTCCTCGATTGCCGATTCAAGGTCTTGATGGGTCGCACTGATCACGCGAACATCGACCTTGACCCCTTGTTCGGTGCCCACTGGCTGCACAATTCCTTCTTGTAACACTCGCAGCAAACGCGTTTGCACCGCCGCCGGCATGTCGCCAATTTCGTCCAAGAACAACGTTCCTCCATCGGCTTGCCGAAACACACCGTCGCGGTTGTGATCGGCACCGGTGAACGCGCCTTTAACATGTCCAAACAGTTCACTTTCGGCGAGCGATGCAGCGATCGCAGCAGTATTGACAGCGATAAATGGCTTACTCGCTCGATTACTTCGTGCATGCAACTCACGCGCGACCAACTCTTTACCGGTGCCGCTTTCGCCGCGAATCAAAACCGGCAGCGAGGTTTTCGCCGCTTTGTCGATTTGCGAAAACAGCGTTCGCATCGGTCGACTCGTTCCTAGCAATTGCCCGAACTGAATCGATTCGCTGCCGTTTTGTAGATCCTGGACTTTTTGCTGCAATTCAACCCGTTGCTGCGAACGCGCGGCCATCGATCTAACATGCTGGACATCGTATGGTTTGGTAACAAAGTCAGTCGCACCGAGGTGAACACACTGGACCGCCAAACTGACTTCGTTGTTGGCCGTGACCACGATAATCTCAGGCATGACTGTCGCGGTATCCTGTTGCAACGATTGCAAAACGAACATGCCATCGTGCGTTGGCATGTTCAAATCCAAGAATACCAAGTCCGGTGCATGCGTACGAATGGTCGATAACGCGGCTTCGCCATTGTCGGCTTCGAGCAACTGTCGCCCTTCGGATCGCAACGTTTTGGTCATCGCATAGCGGGCCGCCGGTTCGTCATCCACGACCAAAATCTTCATGTCAAATCTGCCTGCGGAATCACGAGTGGTTTGTCGTTGGTTGCCAGTGGTAATTGCACTATGAATACAGAGCCCGTTGAATCGCTAGTGTGCGATATTTTTCCTGATAATTCTCTCACTCGCTGGCCCACGAGGTAGAGCCCGAGTCCCGTTCCATCGGTTTTTCCCGTCACAAACGGTTCGAACAAGTGCTCTTGAATTTCGCTTTTTATCCCGGGGCCATTGTCCGCGACCGCGATGGATGCGAAGGAAGTCGAGTTTGGGGCAGAGCCGTTTGTATTCGAGCTACGTGAATTCGATTCGAGCGATGTCGTAATCGTGACGTTGCCAGCGGGCATCTCACGTACCGCTTCGATCGCGTTTTTGATCAAATTGAACATGATTTCGCTGAACCCCGCATCGGTGGACTCGATCCTTGCCGCACCCAGCTGCAAGTCGGTCGTCAATGTCACGCCATGCTGCCGGGCGAGATGACCGAGGATCGAGAGCAAACGGTCAATCACAGCATCGGGCTGCACCCCAACGTGCTGAGAATCACTGGGCTTCGAGAAATCGAGTAACCGCTGAGTCGTGGTCGTCAGTCGGTCAATTTCCGAGACGATCAGATCAATATCGTGATGTGATCCGCTTTTCTCATCTAGGTCTTCTTTCATCAGCGTCGCGATCGTGCGAATCGAAGAGAGTGGGTTTCTCAGTTCGTGTGCCAGCGAACCTGCCATCAATCCAAGCGTCGACAATTTCTCTTGTTGTACCGCTCGGCGTTCCGCTGATTGCCGAGCTTGCTCCAAAATTCGGTTTTGAATGGTCGCGGCAAATTGATCCACCAGTAGTGAAATCGTGCTGAGTTGTTCATCCGACAATAGCTCGCCCGTGCGAAGCGACCCCAACATCAAATAGCCGTCCACGTCGCGATAGTGAACTCGGAACACGGCCGTTAAATCAGCGTCTCGCATCCATTCGCAGACATCCGATTCATGAGGGCCTGAGCATTCAATCCAGCGATCAGGACAATCATCGAGCTTGCCACACAACGACCGCACCTCATCCACGGCAAGCCGGTCGCAAATGAAGTCACGCATTTGCGAGTTTGCGACTTTAATGATCGAGCTCGCTTCGTGCATCGAGTTCGGTCCAGCGTGCTCTGTCGACGATGTCTTCTCGATAAAACACAATTTTGCGAACCGCAAATTGAACGTTTGCAAGATGCGTTCGGTAAACCACTCTGACAACGACTCAATTTCGTCATCCGCACGACGCGACAATTCGACGGACAATTGGCGGGCGGCATCACGAACTTTGGCCACATCTAATCCAACGAAGTACCGGAGCCCTTCGCGAAATCGACTTCTCAGCGGTTGATACGCTAATACGAGTGCAACCACGATTAGTGTTTCGAGCACGACGAAATCGAAGTGAAATTCACGGCTGATCGAACTCATCATTGGCGAGATGGTCAATCGATGCAGATAAAAGATCGCTAGCAGGATTGCGCCGTACACGAGCGTCCGTTCAAACACCATCGGCAACAATCGCCGTCGGACGAGGTACCATGCGAAAACCAACGTGGGCGCCAGCGGCGACAGGTTGGTGAGCAACCGGAACGGCGGTTCAAAACGTGTTTTCTGAGCGACCAGAATATAGACGCCGACCAACCCCGTGACCGCAATCAAACCGACCGAGAACTTGACCAAAAACGAACTGGCACCGCGAGCGACTTGTTCGAGCCGACTGCGGTTTTTGATAAACAGCCATGCAGCCGTCAGATTGGCTGCCGTCAACCAAATCAAAAACGGCAAATGATAGGGCTGCGTCGATTCAATGAAATCACGCGTACCACTGTGCACGATCCCAGTTGCAATCGGAATGATCAACAGCACGGGCAAATAGACCGCGATGTAGCGGCGATTCAGTCGCGGCCGAGCCTCTGCCCCGGTATGATTGATCCTCAGTCCCGCGTGCAAGATGCTGCAATTCAGTAGCAACATCCCCAACGCCATCGTAGTCATGCACATCGCATCAACTGCCGTCGCCGTCGTCCCGGTTGTGTCACGCAGCAACGTATGTAGAAATGCACCAATGTGCCACAATGTTGCTCCCGCCAACGCCCATTTCAGCCAAATCGCCGTCAGCGGTCGATTGATCCGCTCCAATACGATCAGCAGCAATACGGTGTCCACGACCGCCGCAAATCCGATACAGAACAGTTCGATTTGAGGCAACATGGGCGATTACGAACGGGAATACAAACGGAATGTGAGCGGTGGATGATGCATCCAAATTAAGCGCGTTTGGACAACGTTAGTCGCTTGGCCGCTAGCCCCGTTTGTTGCGACGGAACCGTGGCTAGCGGCCTACTGATTTAATCGTACGATGGACTTCCTAGTCCGTCGAATACACCAATGACGGGCGAGGCAGTCCATCAGCCACTCTAAAAGTGCTCGAAGCACTCGCTTTATCATACCTCGAAAACAGCGGGCCCGCGGCCACCCGCCCCACTTTCAAAGCACCACCAACTCGTCATCGGCGACCGCTTCACAATGATCCAAGAACAAAAATTCAGCATATCCTTCCATGTGTTCACCCACGCTGGGGATCCGCAACACTGCATCCCCATCGGGATGCTTTAAGACGTATTCCACTGCTTCCTCGGCTTCACCCAATCGCCGCTGCGTGACCTTGAACAGTTCGCCTTTTAGCACCACGCGATCGCCCACTCTCAGAGAGAGCAATCGACCTGCGGTAGGCGAAATGCGGATGCGGTCGACGCGATACCACCCCACCGCAACGTCCCAAAATGCCGTGCAGAGTTCTCGTGCTGTGTTGATCATGGTTTCTCAGTCGAGACTTGTTGCTTCAAAGCTTCCAATTCGGCTGCAACGCGTTCTTCGCGTTCTTGTCGTGCGAATTGTCGTTGCAGTTCGTCGGCATCGGGATCTTTTCCATCCATTCGCTCCCACGCTTCGCTCATTGCTTCTTCGCGGTCGACCTTATCTTCGAATCGATTGAACTGAGCGAAAGCCGATTGACGATGCGATCGATCGAGAGTCGCATTGATCTTTTGTGCCGACGAAGCCCGCGCCATCCGTGCCGCCAAGAGCGTCTTTTTCTGTTTGGCTTGACGGATTTTGTCCTCCAGATCACGAACACTCTCTTGCAACTTTTCCACTTCGGTTCGTTGCCGATCATGGTCGCCGCTGTAGCGATCCGCACGCTCGGACGCTGCCATCTTTTGAGCTAGTGCTGATTTTGCCGTCGTTTCGTCGCCACGTTTCATCGCGGTGCTGGCACGCTGCATCCAGACTTCGACATCCGCACGCTCTCGCTCGGCACGCCGTCGCATCTGGATCTCATCGGCTACCGCCTCGGCAACGCTCGCGCGAATGCGGTCGAGCTCCTCTTCCATGTCGATTACCAATTGATGAAGCATCCGCTCGGGATCTTCGATTTTTTCCTTTAGCGACGTGACGCTCGAACGCATGACCAAACTAAATTGATTTAACCACTTCATCGGGGTTTTCCTTTTAAGGAGGTTTCGTAAACAAACACAAAAGTGAGATCGGCGTCCACGACGGATCAAGCCTTTAATTCCAAGTCGCCAATTCGGCCGACAGAACACGGATCCGCGAGATCAGTTTCTCGCGATGGTTTTCGCAGAACGCTGCGAGTGCGATCACGGCCGCACCTAACGCGACACCGCAAATCCACAACAAACTGGGGTGGTCCATCGTCGATCGAACTACCATGGCAACCAGGTCGGTCAATAAAAATAGCCGAACCGGCGTACATGAGCGAGCGAAGTCGTAATCCGATCGCGGCCAAGATCACCAACACACTCAGCACCATCAGTGCGAACATGTGTCCCCAGCTGCCTCCGAGAATGTCAAATAGCGGCGAAACCAAGATGATCAAAGCACCGATGTAACGCAGCGGATCGTGCGATGCCGCAGGCAATTCGCGTTTCAGTAACTCGACGCCGCCCAACACCGACAAACCAAACGGCACCATGTAGAATTCCGGCGCGGTCCAGCCCAGCACTCGCCACAGTAACATCAGTGCGACGTTGACAATGATTGCCGCCGCGATCGCGAAACCGCGTTGACGTTTGACAATCGACTGTTGAAAGTACACGGCTGCGGCCAGCATCAACGACATCACATTCAGTGCGGTCGAGGATTCGTCAAACACGCCCGAAATCTCTCGAACGGCCGCAAGCACCGCGACCATGCCGGGCAACGTTTGTCCGATCATCCTCATCGGGCGGCGAGTGATCTGTAATTTCGTTTGGCTGGCGGCAAGATGATCGATCGTTAACGCTGTTATCGCGATCGCCGATAGCACCAATTGGCTGATTCCGGCGCCGACCGTGATCACACCCTCGTGATACAGGAACAGGGCCAATGTCGCGGAAACGAAACAAGCCAACCAAACTCGAAACTCTTGTTGTCGACGAATCGCTTGCAACACTTCTGCGACTACGACGGTGGCAAAGCCGATCGTCATTGCCGCCAATCCGAAGACATCAAAATGCATGCCAGTGAACGCTAACAGAGCAAGGATCCCCATCCCCGCACGTAGCGCGAGGGCCCAATCGCGACAGGGGCTCGAATCGAGTTTCACACGGGCAATGTCAAAGAAAATGACACTGATCGCTGCCGTCGCGAATACCAGGGGCAAGGCGACTGCTGCAGATCCTTCCAGCAAGCTTGGCAGTACCCAACCGCGACATCCGGCCAGTGCGGCCGCTGCGAGCAAGACATGAATGTTCGCGGCGATCGCCAACATGCTCGAAATCGATCGCTCTTGATGCGTTCGAAATTGCATCCACAACACCGGCAAGGCGATCAAGCCGACAAGTCTCGCGGTGAGATCAAA
>NZ_ANOG01000980.1 GCF_000346295.1 Rhodopirellula maiorica SM1
GCCAAACAAATCGAAACCGTCTGTCGCTGATGCAACGTCACCGATTCCGTCGTTGTTGAAATCGCCAATCGCATAGTTGTTAGCCGGGTTTTGAATCCCGCTAACACGCGCGCCGATAACGAACGAGTCGCGTCCAACAACGCTACCATCGGAGGCCAACCGTGATACGATTATTGAATCTCCGAAGTAGCCTACGGCATCGAGATTGCCGTCTCCATCCATGTCAAACAGCCGATCAGCACCCCCGGAGCCGATACTCTCGGCGGTCTGAAACGTCCCATCGCCATTACCGCGTTTGAGAGCAACCACGGAATTGACAGCGCTTGCAAACACAAGATCGAGAATTCCGTCCCCATCGATGTCGCCGAGTGCGGAATTTCGTGACGCTTGCACGAAGAGTGGCTCTTGGAAGGTTCCGTTGCCATTACCAAGTTGTGCGAAGCCATCGATAACTACGTCAACCAAACCATCGTTGTTGATATCCCCCGTCAATACTTCCGTGATGTTACCGCCGAAGTCATGTGTCATTGCGGTCAAAAGTTCGAATCCGCCTGATCCATCTCCTGCAAACACTTGCAAGTTGGAATTGTCAACAACAAACAGATCGTTGACCTCATCTCGATTGAAATCTGCGGTGCGGACGAGTATTGGCTGAGTTCCAAGACTGACCGTTGAACGGGTGTAGGATCGTGGCTGAATATTGGAAATAAACAGTTCGATTTGCTCGCCGAAGAAGTTGGCAACAGAGATATCAACTTTGCCATCGCCGTTTAAGTCGCTGAGATCAAGGTCTATTTGCGAAAACCCCTGTCCTCCAACCGCGTCGCTGATCGGCGTCGGTAGGAACGCACCGGTGCCATCGCCATAGAATGCAACGAGTGTTTCGGCGACACTGTCAAGAACCAGAACATCGAGGTTCTCATCGCCATCAAGATCGGCGGACCTGATCAGTTGCGGTTCCAACCCCAACGGGGTTCTGTCTGATGTGAGGAAACCACCCTCACCATCGCTTGTGTAGACCGCTACCTTCGCCTGCCCACCCGATGCGCCGACGAATCCTTCGGATGCTCCCGTTGCCAGCTCCGGTACGCCATCACCATTGAAATCTGCGATTGTGGTGGCTTGACTGACGGAACTGGCAGGAAGTGACGAGAACAGAGTGATTCCGCCATTCCCATCGTTTTCGAAAACCAAGATAGTATCTCGCAGGCCGTTGTCGTCGATCCGGCCAACAAGGTCGACATCACCATCGCTGTTTAAGTCCGACGCAAGAACCTCCGTCATCGGAACACCCGTATCGAAATCTTGAGGAGTTCCGAAGTTTCCGCCAACTTCGCCGAATACAACGGAAATCGAGTTCGAAAGATTTGCGGTGACGAGATCTTCGAAGCCATCGCCGTTCATGTCTGCAATAGCGATGTCGCGTGCGTCGTTTCCAGTGAGAACTATTCTAGGATCATTAAACGTACCGTCACCTCTGCCAAGCATGATGGACACTTCGGTCGGTTCATTCTGTGCTGGATTGAAGTTGGGTGTGCTGAACGGCACAACGGCGACATCAAGATCGCCGTCGTCGTTGAAATCGGCAAGCTCGAATTGCTCGGCGTCTTCTGCAGCCTCCGTCACGATCGGTGCTAGAAATGTTCCGTCTCCGACACCAGGAAATACTGCGAGCTGACCATCGGAAGTGCCGACGATTAAATCAATCGTACCGTCGCTCGTGAATTCACCTGCTCTTAGCTTACTTCGTTCGTCCACTTGCAGGCCCGTCAGGTCTAGCAACGGTAGTGTAGTGAACGCAGACCCGTCGATACCCAGAGAAACTGAGACTTTGTTGCCCGTGAAAAGATCGATCGACAGGCCAATGATGTCGAGGCGTCCGTCAGCATTCAAGTCCGCCACTTCCAGCGCATGGGTGCTCGGAACATTCAATGCAATTCCCATGTCCGAAAAGCCCTCGTGAGATTGGCTCGGCATTACGATCAGGTTCTCCGATGAACCGAACAATTCGCCTGCGGCAACGATATCCTCTAGAGCGTCGTTGTTGAAGTCCCCCGACGCAAGTACGGCAACGAAAGCAAACGTGCCGTCGGGCGAGGTAATGTCATGTGTTTCACTAGGAATTCGCACACCGCGATAAAACGTATCTGATTGAGAAATGAGATTTCCGCGATCATCGTAGGTGAATCGAGATTGATTGCCCCTGGCATCCGTTGCAAGCGTAATTTGATTGTCGGCGTCTCGCACAAATTCACTGCTGTTGCCTTCACCGTCATTTGCATTGATGGCACGCCCCGTTTGATCGAGTGTGACGGACGTGATATTGGCATTCGCATCTAGCAGGCGTGCTGTATCGCTTGGTGTCACCGGTACAACGGGCGCCGTTTCTGGATCAAGCTGAACGGCGAGAGGGAGAAGATTCTTCGTTTGTAGCGGCTCAACGAATACCTTTGTGCCATCCGTTCGTGTCGCTGACGTAACACGACCGTGGAATCCGTACTGCGTTCGTTCCGTGAATCCACGCTTGTTGGTCTCCTCGATCATTCGGTGACCGGAATCGTAGACAAACGTTCGAGATGAACCATCAGGATCAATAACCCGCGATAAATCCTTTCCGCTGTATTCAAGCTGGGTGATACGACCTGCCGGATCAGTGATGGAAATGATCTTTCCGTTCTCGGTGCCGAAGGTCGTCACCTTGCCGACCGGATCGACGATTTCTGATATGATCCCGTTGACGTAAGTGTAGGTCGTTTGGTTCCCATTGCGATCCGTTCGCGACATGATCCGCCCGTCAGTATCATACGTTTCTGTAAATTGGTTTGGACTGACTCGTTGGTAGCTCCCGTCGATAAGCCGAGTAAGACGTGTGAAGTCGCCACCAGGAGAAACGAAGGGGTCGCCTTGTTGACTAGACGCTAGAAACCTCGCCTGCGTCCCGTCTCCGTTGATGATCAAAACCGAGCCATCATTGATGCTTACAATCTGGTCTAGACCAGAAATTCCCCAACCCGCACCATAAGGGCTGTCAATGGAATTGATATGGACGACTTCTCCGGTGGTTGTGGCCGTTTCACCCACGAATCGATTATCGTTTGTAAGCGTTAGCGTTCCGCGATTGAGTTCATAGCCGTAAATGCCACTTGCAAGCGACCGTAGATCGGTTTGGATGGCGACCTGCCCATCCTGTATATCATCCGGCAATTTCCAAAATCGCTGCCCGCCCGTTAGTCCGAATTCACCGGCACGCACTCCCTCGCTACGGATTTCTACGACACCATCGGAGAAGGTGATGTCAGCAACCAGTCTTGAATTAGCATCTGGACGCAAATCGGTGTAACCGAAGTGCACGATTGGTCTGGGGTCGGCACGTTGAGAGTCGTAGACAAGTTTTATGCCTCTTGTCACGCCTTGTGATTGATAGGTCACTGTTTGGTGCGTTTCAATCAACGCACCGCTATGCAGTTCCACATCTGAGTTCGTTTCGGTTTTTTTGCCACCGGTGGGAATACTTCCAGTTGTTGCCACGCAGTCGCAATTAGGATCGCATTGCTGGGGACAATTGTCATCTTGATTGGCGGTAAGGCCGTTTTGAGGTAGTGCCTGAGTTGGTGGAATCACCGGTGGTGCAGCAAAGTGCCAACTGCTGTTGCGGATGCCTCCCGAGATTGTTTCGATTGCTGTGCCATCGTTGCTGACAATGCCATCACCAACGTCTTCGAATTCACCGGTAACTGGGTTGATTGACCAAAGATCAGTGGGGGTTCCAGGTGCAAGACCGGCTCGGTTGGGCAGCCTCAATGGTGCAGGTACAGCGAACTGCATTTCGCCGGGCTGGATTGTTACGACCACGTCGGTAAGAAGATTGTCGGGTAGTGCGGCGGGGGTCAGGTCGGGCGGAACTTCGGTGATACTTAACACGCCGTCATAGGGTGATCCGTCGGGGCGAGTTAGAGTGTTCGCAGCAACAGTGACGGAAGCCATTTCGCCGGGAGCAATTTCTTGTTCAACAATGTTCTCCACGCCGGGAATGATCGTGCTGCCACCTGCCACGTCTAAAGCAGGCAGAAAGATTGGGCGTGGAATGACGTTGCTGAATCCTTCGTAGATCGGATGGTCGAGAACGAGAGGGAGCTTTTCAGCGATGTATGGGTAGACATTGGGGCCGGTGATCGCTTCGCCACGAACGATCAACGCGTCTCCGTCGAAGTTGACCGCGGTGTCGAGTGTGAATTCACCTTGATCGTTCGTCGTCGTTGTCGTGCTTCCAAGTTCAATAGGTACGCCGACCAAGGGCGTCGAGTTGGTGTCGAGAATGCGACCGCTGAGTTGCGTCGGCGCTCCTGGGACGTGATCGGGTACGGTTACGGTAAACTCGATCGTGTCGGACGCTGTTCCGTCACTGACGCTTGCCGTGATTTGATATTGGCCGACATCATCAGGCGTTGGCGAGAATGTAAGAAGTCCTTGAGGACTGACAGTGACTTTCGGTAGCGATTGATGTGCAAGAATCGAGAACGTGAGATTATCTCCGTCGGCGTCAGTAGCCGAGAGTTGAGTCTGAGTCTGCTCGCCAGGAGAGACCGTGAAAGGTGAAACAGAAAGATCGAAC
>NZ_ANOG01000981.1 GCF_000346295.1 Rhodopirellula maiorica SM1
TCAGAAAGAAGGTTAAAAAATGGAGGGTTAGAAGATAAGAAAAACAGACAGACCATTCATGAATCTAATCTAAGCTGGTCTCCCATTTTTTAACCTTCCATATTTTAACCTTTCTTTACCCTGAATGAGTCGTGCGGACCGTTTCGCGATCACGAACACCACTGCGTCTGAGTTCGCAACGAAGCGAGTGGGACGATCCACCCTACAACGATGACAATAAATACTTCCACGAAACGGCGTCGACGTTCCACGTTCGATATGAGCGATCACTCACGGTTTGGGTTTAATGAACAGCACTTCGCCTCGCTCGATCCATCCTTTTCGCAGGTCGACTCGGAACCATCCGTCGCTGTTCTTTTTATGGAAGCGGGTGGGAGATCGTTTGCCGAATTCTTTCAAGTCGTACTGAGCCCAAGACTTGCCCATGTCCGTTGAAATGATAAAGCCCGTGTCATAAGGCGAAGCGGGCGCATAGTGTGCCGACAAAATCACACCGTCTTCGATGATCATGTTCGCCGATTCGTATTTCGGATTGAACATCATCGTGTGCTTTTCCACATCCGCGAGGTCGCGGGGTCACATAAAAAAGGCCCCGGTCATGCGGCATCGTGCCGTTGGTTCCATTGGCGTCGGCGGCCCAGTAGAGCCGACCGTCGACAAAATTGATGCCGCCCGATTTGAATCGCGAGTTGGAATTGACTGACACCAACACCTTCCAATCCCAAGAATCCCTTGCCGTGTCATAGCTGCCACGCAACCAATGACACTCGTGGTTGTCGTCGCGGTCGTGATCACCGGTGCATGCGTAGAAGGCATTTTCGACCGGATTGTAGGCAACCGAGTGAATGTGCCGCGCCATCACCGGATTGTCAGGATTGCCCAACCAATCCTGTTCCTTGCTGCCGGGCTGCTGGAACGCTGGGTTTTCCCCGAACGAATAAGCAATTTTGACGGTGCGACCTTGATCAGTCGAATAGTAAATATTCACAGGCACCGCACCACCGAGGACGTTGCAGTAATTGCCCCACACCAACATTTCCGCCCCCTCCACTTCCCAGGTATGTTCGCCGTCAAGCGAATGGAAATACCAGCCGGGAGTATCGGGGTCCAGCGACGTGTGCGGAACATAATCGCTGCCATCGAGATCTTTGACGATGATCTGAGTGTGTGTTTTCAGATTGTCGGTACTCAGATAAAGCTTCGTCCGTGTGGCAAACAGAATGTTTCCATTTCCAAGAATACAGCTGAACGTGATATTGTCCGCGTTGCGAAACACCGCCTCGTGCGGCCACGTTTTCCCGTTGTCTTCGGACAGATAGACCTTACCGAGCCCAAAGCCAAACGCCTTGTTTCCACGTTGCGAGTCGATGTACGGATGCTCGGGCGCAAGCCGATACCAAAAATGATCGGTTTCACCGACATCCGTCGTCGCCGCCTGAATTTCACGGCTAGGCAAGAGCAAACCGCCGGCAGTAACGGCGGCGGTGGCAAGCACTTGCCTCCGAGTCACAGCAGACGGTAAGTCCGAGTTGGCTTTAGACTTCATTACTTGGATTCTCATCTTTAAAGGTCGTTAAGCTGTTCTGATAACCCGACACATCCGTTTTCAGGTTGTGATTATCAACCGCTTTCCACGACGTGTGGAACGGTTTAATTTGCCGGCAACCAACGCAGACAGGAGGGCATGGAGACCGAAACAGGATCCCCGATGGCAGTCAATCCACCGGTCTTTGAATCGATTCGAAACACCCTCACGTTGTTCCCGGTCATGTTCGCGCAGAGCAACCAGCGACCATCAGACGTGATCAGCAGATTCTGTGGGCCGCCACCCAAACTCGACTCGATCCCGGTCAGACTCAACCGGCCATCCGAACCGATGCGATAGATCGCGATACTGTCGTGCCCACGATTGGTACCATATAAAAACTGGCCATCCGGCGTGATTTTCAAGTCGGCACAATAACTCGACCCTGTGAAACCCTCCGGCAATGTCGAGATCGTTTGCTGAGGCGTTAGCCTGCCCGAGTCCGCCGCATAGGTGAAGTAGGTCACCGTATTTTTCAGCTCGTTAATAACATAAACCCGATTGCCGCTCGGATCGAAGGTCAAGTGGCGAGGTCCTGAGCCGGGTGGCAAACGGGCGAACGGTTGTACGTCGTTTGCGACCAGTTTCCCGGTAGCCGCATCGAGTCGATAGATCAGCACTTTGTCGAGCCCCAAGTCGGCAGCCAGTGCAAAGCGGTTGTCGGGACTGATCACGATGCTGTGTGCGAATGGTCCCTTCTGACGTTTGGCGTCCACGCTGGAGCCTTCGTGTTGGATAAACGAGGCAGCTTCCTCGAGCGATCCATCCTCACGTACCGGTAACGCTGCGACACTGCCGGATGCGTAGTTAGCAACCACCACCGACCTTCCGTTAGCGTCCACATCGAGATAGCACGACGCGGTACCGCGCGCCGATTGTCGGTTCAAACGAGTTAACTTTCCCGTCTCGCCTTCAACCGCATACGCGGCAATCCATTCATCCTCGTCGCCACCAAATTGGTCCGTATCAATGGCATACAAAAACTGTCCATTGGGCGAGAGTGCCATAAAGAACGGTTGGCCAATGTCGGTGCTTTGGTCTAGCCGCTTTAATGCCCCCGTTTGCGTATCGAAGCGAAAGGCATGGATCGCGCCCTCATCACCCGATTTAAACGCCGAGACAAAAACCACCGGTTCGCCAGCAGCGACCGACAGCGAGAGAAGAAGAAGACCGAAGAGGGAAAGAATGGATGGACGCATTTCTATTCTTATATTACTTGGATGATAAAAATCGCGGAAACAATAGACTCTCGGTTTTACAAACAAGACTTTGGTAGTGGACGAGGCTACGAATCACGAAAAATCACGTTTCACTGCGGGAAACACGTTTCGTTAAGGGACTTGTAGCCATTGTCCACTACGGGATTTGTTGTTTGCCTTGATCCGTTTATGGCAATTGCGGACGCAGCTCGTTTCCGGCATCGTCCACGGGATAGACCGCGTCGTGCTTCTCGAGCGCCGCGATCAGCCCGATCATCATCCGCCGCAGCACTTGCGGATGCGAACCCGCGAGATTGTTCGATTCAAATGGATCGTCTTTCAAATTGAACAGTTCGTAATGTCCACCCTCAAACTGGATAAATCCTCCGGTGGTCTTTTCTTTGGGCAACGTGTGGTAGATCACCTTCCAATCGCCGTCGCGCCACGTTGTAAAGTAGTTGCTGCGATGCGGACCATGAGGATAGTGCATCAAAAATGTCTCGGCGCGATTTGGATCCGCCTCACCTGTTAGCAGCGTTTGCAAATGCTGTCCATCGACCACGTGGTCTTTAGGAACGTCGCACTCGGTCAGCGACGTGATGGTGGGAAACAGGTCTTGCACCGCGGCGATTTGGCTTTGAATTGCTCCGGCGGGAATCGGAAGCTTACGTTGCAGAGCGTTCTTGTCATCGGGCTTTGCCCAGGCAGCGATCAAAGGAACGCGCATCCCGCCTTCGTAATGGGCTCCTTTTTTGCCTCGCAGCGGAGCGGCACAAGCGACTTGGTGTTGATGTCCAAGCGGCGCGTCGGAACCGTTGTCGCCAAGGAACAGGACAAGCGTGTTTTCAGCCACGCCAAGCTGTTCAAAGTGGTCGAGCATGTCGCCCAACGATTTGTCCATCCCTTCGATCAACGTTGCAAAGGCTTGAGCATTCTTTGGTTTTCCCGAATCGTCGTAGTGATCCGCAAAGCGTGGATCGGATTCGAACGGAGCATGCACGGCATAGTGAGCAAAATACAGATAGAACGGTTCACCACTTTGCACTGTTGCAGTGACCTGTTTCTTGGCTTCGATCGTCAACGCTTCGCTCAAGAAGGTATCGCTGCCATGATATTTCTCTAAGTGCGGCACAGCATGATGTGCACGCTTGTTTCGGTGACCATAGTTTTTTTCACCATAGTAGCTGCCGGGTGCCCCAAAGGCGGCTCCGGCAACGTTCACGTCGAAGCCGAGATTCAGTGGCTCGGAACCTTCATAGTTCTCGGGCCCAAAGTGTGCTTTGCCGACATGAATCGTGCGATAACCACAATCACTCAAGACACCCGGTAGCGTCACATCGCTTTTTTTCAAACCTTCCCAATTCCAATCAGGTGCACCATGGGGACCTGCATTATCCTTGGCGGGATTGATCCAGTTCGTTGCACGATGACGAGCCGCGTTTTGACCGGTCATGATCGAATTTCGCGTCGGCGAACAAACACTCATTGCACAGAACTGGTTAAAACGGATGCCTTGATCCGCCAAACGCTGCATCGCTGGGGTGCGATAATAATCGTTCAGCGGATAACGCTTGGGGTTCCCCTTGGCGTCCGTCAAAAACGGCACCGACGTGTCCATCACTCCCATATCATCAACAAGAAAGACCATCACATTGGGCCGGTTAGCTTGGGGCGATTGAGCGGCCGCAGACGCGAACGTGACCAGGACAGCCAGACACGACAACAAAATTGGGGGCAGTGTATTCATCGAGGGAAGGGAATTGGGGCGAGAAAGGAAGCGGTAATGCGAAAACCGATACGATAGGTGGGACCAATGGCAGGTCAGCGGAACTGACGACGAGGAATTCAGCAGCGGAATTCCAAGTCTCCTACTTTAACGGACGCGGCCGAACGCGTGGGCAGAGAAGACTGAAATGGCGGACGAAGTCTCAAATCACGAACTTAAAACGGGGAAGAAGATAAATCGATGAACGATCCAATGACACCGGATCCCGGTACGCCCGCGGCGACCACGGCAAACGGATCTCTCGGGGGCGGCGAGTTGACCATCCGGGTGATCGTGCTGGGGCTGCTATTGTCGGTCGTCATGGGAGCCGCGAACGTGTATGTCGGACTGAAAGCCGGTATGACCGTGTCGGCGTCGATCCCGGCTGCGGTGATGGCGATGTTGTTGTTTCGGTTGCTGTTTCGTCGCTCCACCGTGCTCGAGGCGAACCAAGTTCAAACGTGTGCTTCGGCCGGTGAGTCGCTTGCCGCAGGCATTATCTTCACGATGCCTGCGATGATCCTGATCGGGTATTGGCAGTCGTTCGATTTTTGGACCGTTTCAATGGTCGCGTTGACCGGCGGGTTGTTGGGCATCTTATTCATGATCCCGATGCGACGCGTTTTTGTGGCCAACAACCCCGACCTGCCCTTCCCCGAAGGCGTCGCCTGCGCCGCGGTGTTGGAAGCCGGTGAAGGCGATGACGGTTCGCATGATGCGGCACAAGGTTTAATCGTTGGCGGAATTGTCGGTGCGATGTTCAAAGTCGCCGCAGGTTTTCTGGGGATCGTTCAAGATTCGCTACAAGTCGCCAAAACGGCGGGCGACCGTATCTTTTATTTCGGAGGCGACTTGTCACCGATGTTGGTCGCGGTCGGTTTTATTGTTCGCTTGCATGTGGCAATCCTGATCTTTATCGGCGGCACGTTGGGGTGGCTGATCGGCATCCCACTGCTTGGCGGTGCAAGCGAATTTGCGGACCCCATCGACGGTGCCTGGACGATCTGGAGCAGCGAAATTCGCTACGTCGGCGTCGGTGCAATGGTGGTCGGTGGAATCAGTTCTCTGTTTGCCGTGCGATCTGGATTGATTGCTGCGGTTCGCGAGCTTTCGCAAGGACTGCGGGGACACACCGCTATACGGGTTGAGAATGAACGCGACATTCCGTCCGGGCTGATTCTGACGCTTGGAATCGCTTGCACCATCATGTTGGCGATTTTGAACTACCGCTTCACCGGCGATGTGGGCGTCACAATGCTATCCACCTTGGTAATGTTGGCGATGGGGTTCTTCTTCACCGCCGTGGCCAGCTACATCGTAGGACTGGTCGGAAATTCAAACAGCCCCGTCTCGGGGATGACGATCACCGCTGTGTTGGCTGCGGGCGGTTTGCTGTGGTTGTTCAACTACTCAGGCACTCAAGGGATGGTCGCCACGCTGGGGATCGCCGCAGTCGTATGTTGTGTCGCATGCACCAGCGGCGATGTTTGCAACGATTTAAAAACAGGCTCGATCGTAGGTGCCGCTCCGTTTCGTCAACAGATCATGCAGATCGGTGGCGTCGGGGTTGCTGCGTTTGTGATGGCCCCAGTGTTGACGCTATTGCACAACAATACACCCGGCGGGATTGGCGGCGAAAAGTTGTCGGCCCCGCAAGCCAGCTTGTTCGCCAGTCTGGCTCGCGGGTTCGCAGGCGAAGGCGAGCTGCCGTGGAACTTGATCGGGCTTGGTGCCGGCGTGGGCATGGTGATTCTAGTCATCGATGAAATTCTGAAACGACGAACAAAACACCGTGCTCACTTGATGCCGATCGCGGTCGGAATGTATTTGCCGTTCGGATTGGCCACGCCCATTCTGATCGGGGGCATCATCGCCAAACTATGCACTCACAGCACACCCCCCGCCGATCATGATCGTGTCTTGCACCGCGGCATTTTGTTCTCATCAGGGGTGATTGCGGGTGAAGCATTAACCGCTGTGGGGCTCGCCGGTTTGGCCGCATTCGGAATTACGGCGCTGAACCTCGAACTTTCATCCAGCGTGCTTACCGCAATGACAATGGCGGTCGCGGTGGCGATTGTTGCTCTATTTTTGACCATGACGCGCCCTCGCCGCTCATAATTCGGATGTCGGGACGCCGTTCGCGGCGGTCTGAGAAGCGGATCGATTGCAAGCCGACAATTCGGATCAACTTGAACTTATTTCAAGCCGAAATAGACTTGAAAAGGGACATAGGTGTACGCGTCCCGAGCGAGCCCCGCCTTAGCTAGGAGGCATGTCCAACCCTGGGTTCGACGAGTGACGCGGATGAACCAAATCAATTCTGTTTGGCCTCGCAAATTTCGACAGCCGTAATCATGTCAACCAACGCAACAAGTTCCGCTGAATTTTCATTTACCGAAAGCCGTCGAGTGATTGGCGATCTGTTTCGGCCGCATGCCTGGGTCTATTGGGCTGACTTTCTGCTGACCTATGCCGCGGGGGCCTACTCGTTCGCCCAGGTGTCGGGAGGCCCCATCTATGCACGTCACCAAGGTTTTCAAGGAACGTTTCACCAGACGTTTTTCTTTTTCGTTTCGGTGCTGCTGTTCTACCGTGCTTCGTTATTCATCCATGAAGTGGTGCATCAACGCAACAACGAACGGCTGAAATGGTTTCGGATCGTGTGGAATTTGGTGTGCGGTATTCCGTTCTTGATTCCCTCGTTCGTCTACTACACGCACATCGATCATCATCGCCGCAAACACTATGGCACCGATCATGATGGCGAGTATTTGCCGCTCGAACACCAACAAGGTTGGCAGATCCTGTTCTATTTGTCGTGGAGCCTGATCATTCCCATCGTCGCCGTGGTTCGCTTTCTGGTGCTCACCCCATTGGCCTGGGTCATTCCCGGCTTCCGAGCCTTTGTCCATCAACATGCTTCGTCGATGGTGATGGATCCGACCTACATTCGACCGTTGCCAACCAAAAAGACGCTAAAGATCATCTACATCCAAGAGTTTGGCTGTTTTCTTTGGAGCTTGGCAATCGTTGTGATCGCACCGTTGGCCGTGGGCCAATGGCCGACGCCGTTTCTGATCCATGCGTACCTGTTGTCGGTATGCATCATCTTTCTGAATTCGATCCGAACGATTGGATCGCATCGCTGGTCCAACGCGGGCGACGAGATGACGTTTTTGGATCAGCTGCTTGATTCGGTCAACTATCCGCACCACGCTTGGATCACCGAGCTGTGGGGCCCGGTGGGTACACGCTTCCATGCACTACACCATCTGTTTCCCTCGCTGCCCTATCACGCATTACCCGAAGCACACCGCCGTTTGATGAAATCGCTGCCCGCGAATTCACCCTATCGCCAAACCGAAGAACGATCGCTGACCGCCGCGATCATCAATTTGGTCAAACGAAATCGTCAGACGACGATGCGAGCGGCAAGTCAACAGGCGCAAGCGTAGAGCATGGCTGACATCGTCGCTGGTCCGACGTTTCGAGCGCAGGGAACCAGCGGAAAACAAATGCCACGTTTCAAAATGTCATGTTTCAAGTAAGGCCGGTTCCCACCGGCCGTCCTTGAGGCTCGAGAAAATCGGCCGTTAAGAACCGCCCCTACGCTCTTCTAGCGATGTCGAGAACAGATCACAGGCTGGAAACCTATCCCTCTTTTGACTACGCGATCAGATCGTGAATCACTTCGCCGCCAAACTGGCTGAGCTGTTTGTAACGACCGCCGTGGAAATAGGTCAACTTGTTGTCATCGAGTCCCAACAAATGCAATAGCGTCACGTGCAAGTCGCGGATCGGATGGACACATTCGACTGCGGACGAACCAAGTTCGTCGGTCGCTCCGACCACACCAGGTTTGACTCCGCCGCCCGCCATCAACATCGTCATCGCTTGATTGTTGTGGCCGCGACCGAGCGAATAAACTCCGCCGCGTTTGTTGTTGTCGGGGGTGCGCCCAAACTCACCCGTCCAAATCACCAACGTGTCTTCTAACATGCCGCGTTGTTTCAGATCGCGAATGAGTGCCGCCATCCCCTTGTCCACACTCTTGATACGTGCCGTATGACCACGCTCAAGATAATCGTGGCTGTCCCAGCCGCCGCTAAAGATTTGCACAAAGCGAACGCCGCTTTCGACCAAGCGACGTGCCATCAAGCATTGCCGTCCGAACGTCTCGGTTTCCGAATCATTCAGCCCGTACATCTCCTGCGTTTTCGCGTCTTCTTTGGCCAGATCGATCACCCCCGGCACTTCGGTCTGCATTCGGAACGCCAACTCGTAGCTTTCCATACGAGCGTTCAGCTTCTCGTCCTCGGCTCCCAACGACGCCAGATGCTGAGCATTTAGCCGAGCCAATTCGTCGAGGGCTCGCCGTTGATGCTCGCGAGTCTTGAATTGCTGAGGCGCAAGGTCCAAGATCGGCGAACCTTGGGGACGCAGCCGAGTGCCTTGATAGTAGGGCGGCAGAAAGCCGTTACTCCAGTTGCCCGGTCCGCCTTGCGGCAATGCCATTTCAGTCATGACCACGTAACCTGGCAAATTCTGATTCTCGCTGCCCAGCCCGTAAGTGGACCAGGCCCCTAATGCGGGATCGCCTCCCAAGCGACTGCCCGTGTTCATGTGGAACAACGCCTCGGGATGGTTCAACGATTCGGCTTGGCAACCGCGATAGTTGCACAGCTCATTAGCCACGTAGGGATCCGATAGGTATTTCCACTGATCACACATCTCGATTCCATTGTCGCCCACTTTGTTGAACCCAAACGGGCTGCCGACAAAGAACTTGAATCCCGTTTCTTGTCCGGCCGTCAACTTCGATTCCGATTTATGCAACCGGGTCAATTCAGGCTTGGGATCAAACGTGTCCATGTGCCCCGGACCACCTTCCATGAACAACATGATGACGTTCTTGGCTTTGGCCGGATGCATCGGTGGCTTCGGCGACAGCGGTCCCGTCGGCGCCGCTTTGACCGCATCGGCCGCCATCAAATCGGTCAAGGCGACGGTGCCCAAGGTTGCCCCAAGACCGTACAGAAAAGATCGTCGGTTTGCGTTTAACATGGCATTAACTCTCTGAAAAGGAAATGAAGCGGGGCGGCGATCCAACCCGGAGATTGGAATCGCGTATGAGGATTGGACAGGCTGGATGTTGGTAATACTTAGACAGGCTAGGAAGCCTATCCCACATGACAGGCTGGAAGCCTATCTCACTTAGTCGACGTACATGAATTCATTGGTATTCAGTAGCAGCAAACACATGTCGGCCAAAGCACGCGTTTGGTCCGAGACATCCGCTGCTTTCTTGTCGCGTTCGTATCGCTCAAAGATCGGCAAGATCTCTTCGTACTGAAACGGTTGGCCTGAAAACTCTTCGACCAACGACTGGGTGATCACCGTCGGATACTCGACCGGCTCGGGGTCGACCGATTGGTGATACGCATGCATATCTTTGACGTAACGTGACAACTGCTTTTGTTCGTCGGCAGTTGCATGACGGCCCAAAGTCAAACGAAACGCACGATCGATCTGCTCGGAAAGCGTCTCGCATTCCTGTTCCAACCGCAGTGCCAAGGCAACCGAACGATCGGTCATCGTGTCACTATTGAGCAGCGTGAACACTTGCGGTGTCACCGACGCGGTCTCTCTTGCCTCACACGAATCGTTTGGATTCGGCTGATTGAACAATTCGGTAAACGGATCCGCCAGTCCACGCACATGGTACGCATAGATCGTGCGGCGATTCCGCAACTCCGGAGTCCGCGATGGCTGGTACGACGGAGCCAACGAGAACTGGATCATTCGCGGCTGTAATGCCACTTCCATATTGATCTCGGGACTGATCGGTAATCCACCATCGCACTGCTGCAACTCGCCAGTAATCAGCAGGATTGAATCTCGCAGTTCCTCGGCACTCAAACGACGTCGAGGGAAGTAGGAAAGCAATTTATTATCGGGATCCGTTTCAGCGATCTGCTCTGCATCCACCGGAACGGTGCTGCGGCGGTACGCGTCAGACAACATGATCTTGCGATGCATCCGCTTGATCGTCCAACCGTTCTCGATAAAGTCGCGGGCTAGATAATCGAGCAAATCAGGATGCGAAGGCTTCGCTCCCTTGCCGCCGAAGTTATTGGAATTCGCGGCCAATCCGACTCCGAAGTGGTATTGCCAAATCCGGTTGACGATCGATCGCTGCGCTAATGCGTTCTCAGGATGTGCGATCCAACGAGCCAGTCCCAATCGTCGGCCGTCGACGGAATCGGTCAGCAGATATGGATCGTCCGCCTGCGAATCAACCGGTACCGAAACCGCACTTAACACGCCCGGAGAAACCTGATCGCCCAGCGCTGTCAGCGCTCCACCGACCAAGATGTGATTGACGAGCGATTCTTTTTTCTTGTCGGGAGTGATTCGCAATTTGCGAGCACCGTTCCAAGCCAACTTGGCAAACTCGGCGTTGTAGACGCTTTGTGCCATCGGCTCGTAGCGTTCGAGTCGGCGAGTCCAAATCCATTCGTCTTGCTCGCGAACTTTTAGCTGACCTTGCTCAACGTGATCCAGCCCCACATGCCGCTCCGGCTTCTCTTCGTCGGGCAGATCCTTTCGCTGATTTTCATTCTTGTATGGCAGGTTGTGTTCTTCGAACCACTTTCGCGCCGCGGCTTCGCGTTTGTTCACCAGTTTAGCTTTTTCAGAAACCGCGAAATCGAGCATTTTTTGCACATGGGCACGTCCCTCTTCGAACTGCTCGCGACTCTCGACGTCCAATAGCGGCACGTTCCGCTCGGCCATGTGGGTCGCCGCGAATGCCGAATACATGCGGTAGTAATCCCGCGTAGGCAGCGGATCAAATTTGTGATCGTGACATTTGCAGCACCGCATCGTGGTCGACAAGAACGTTTGTCCGGTGATGTTGACGAGGTCGTCCAAAAAGATCTGACGTGCCTCGTCCGCTTCGATCATCGCGTTATCCCACGGCCCCAGACGCAAAAATCCGGTAGCGATGATCCACTCGGCCTCTTCGGGCGTGTAATCGCCTTTGAGCTGAGCTTTTTTAACCGCTCCTTCATTACCTTTGCTGCGTGCTCGTACCGACTCGTCCGCAAGTTCATCGCCAGCGATCTGCTCGACAACAAACTCGTCGTACGGTTTGTCGTTGTTGAACGAGCGAATCACATAGTCGCGATAACGCCACATATTGGATCGCTCAAAATCGTTTGCCATCCCTCCGGTATCGGCATAGCGAGTCACGTCCAACCAGTGCCGAGCCCAATGTTCGCCATAGGCTGGGCTGGCAAGCAATCGGTCGATCAACTCAGTCCAGGCCGATTGCGAATCGGTATTCCACGCGGCAACAAACGCATCAACTTCTTCAGGCGTGGGCAACAAACCGGTTAGATCCAAAGTCGCACGACGCACCAAGTCTTCGGGACTCGCTTCGCCGGCAGCCTTCACGTCCGCTTCGACCAGTTTTTTGTCGATGAAATAGTCAATCGCCTCCGTGGCGTCCGCGGACGCGGGCAACAGATCCTTTTTGTTCTTTAGCGGAGCAAACGACCACAGGTCTTCCGGTTTGTAGCGTCGGTCGGTCCATTCGCTCGACGTGCCACCGCTGGTAGTGACGATCATGCCTTCGTCGGTCACCTTTTGTTGGCGTTCTTCATCGCGATAGCGAGTCTGAGTCGCTTCGTCAGGCCAAGGAGCGCCGTTTTCGATCCAGCGGCGAACGATGGCGATTTGTTCTTCCGTCAAACGGTCATTTTCTTTGGGTGGCATTTCCCACGAATTCCAGGTGACCGCATCGATCAGCGTCCCTTCGTCCGGTTTGCCGGGAACCACCGAGGGTTCGTCCGACTCACCGCCACGTAACATATCGGCGCGTGTTAACACACTAAATTCGCCTTTGATGTCATCGGCATCGCCGCCATGACAACCAAGGCATTTGTCTTTCAGCAGCGGCAACACCTTCAAAGTGAACTCACGTTCGGCCGCTTCATCCGCCGACACGATGCCGGTAGACAACGTGATGGTCGTCAGCACCGCGACCAGCAAAGAAACAATTCGCATGCTACGGATCATGTCACACATCAATAGGGATCTCCCACCTTATAAATTTCTTTAATTTCTTGCTGCGACAATGCTCCAGAGAACATTGCAAATTCGTCCATCACACCATTCAAGTTCCGCACCACGAACGTGGCGTCGGTGCGATACATCGGCTGGCTCCAATTACAAATGGATGCCGCACCGATCTCGATCGTTTCTGCCAGCGATTCTGCGGGAATCGCTTCACTACTAATTTCCGTTCCGTTTACATAATGCGAGACGTGTTGGGAATCGACATCGTAGACCGTTGCCAACATGATCCAACGCCCGCTGAGCGAGGTGTTCCAAATCGGCTCGGAGTAATAGATTTTGTGAGCGACCTTCTGGGGCTTGCTGGAATTCGTCGTTGGCACCTTCACCGAAAAGAACATCCGGCCATCGTCCATGATTTGCCAATGTGGCTCGCGATCTTCATGACCATCGGTCAGAAATAACGAGTTGTACCAGCGGTCCAAGCTGTTGATTTTCACCCAACAAAACAGCGTCAAACCTCGGTGCGTTCCCGGAACGTCCAAACGCACCCGGCTGCCGGTGCGGCTAAAATCCAATGCGCCACCGTTACGTCCCCAGCGGTCGACGGCACGTTCCGCAGCGACCACCGCACCGTCCGATGCAACGTCGTCACGTCCGGCGGCAAGGTTGACTAATTGTCGCGACCAATCTGCGTTTGGATCGACTTGATAATGAGCAATCAGCCGAGGATCGGTCCGCATTCGTTCGTTGGCGGCTTGCCAACGCTGTAATCGATTCAATTGCGACTGGGCAAGCTCTCTCTGAAATGCGACCGGGCCAACCAGGTTCAAATCGGCTGTTTGGGTTTGCGACACCTGACCATCTGACATCAAATCCATCGACTCGCCCTCGAATAAACGCAGCGAATCGGTACCGGTGCCGGTCCCTTGAGGCCGCAATTCGACCTCGCCATCGACCACCTGGACACTCGAGCGATCATCCGTCACATCGATGGCGAACTCGGTCCCCAAGTCAACGACTTCTCCGGCAGCGGTCTTGATACGAAAACCGTGCGCGGCATTTGGCACCTGAGCCCGAGCTCGGCCACGAGTCATGCTGATTTGCATCGGCGAATCGATCGAGAAAACCGCCTCGCCTTCGACCACGACCTGTACGCCGCTGAACAA
This sequence comes from Rhodopirellula maiorica SM1, assembly GCF_000346295.1. Taxonomy (GTDB): domain Bacteria; phylum Planctomycetota; class Planctomycetia; order Pirellulales; family Pirellulaceae; genus Novipirellula; species Novipirellula maiorica. Next base: position 13,801 of record NZ_ANOG01000981.1, read on the forward strand.
TTCGAGGTGGACCAAGCCGGACTTCAAATGCAATTCACCCTCGGGCAATAAACCACCGCTGTCGATTCCGACGGTGGCGCCTTCCCATACGGCTTCGCTTTGGCCACTCAAAATGGCAAACCCACTTGCCGATGGTTCAATCTGGGGACGGCTGACGCGCTGGGAATTCGTGGCCGCACTGGGATCCCACGCGACAACGTCTTGCTGAGCATTGATGCCGGGGATCAGCGGAACCAAGACAAACAAACAGGCTGCGATGGCGAGCAAAGTGCCTGCCATCAACATCATTCGGCCTGGCTTGATTCGAGCC
>NZ_ANOG01000982.1 GCF_000346295.1 Rhodopirellula maiorica SM1
CTTGGATTTTGACTATACCGATCCCAAATGGGCCGAAATGGTGGAATTGCTGACGATCCGCGGCGGTGATCTAACCGGACGCGGTGGTGAACTGTGGTTACAAGACCATGGTCAACCGGTGTGGTACCGCAACCTGCGTTGGCGTGAAATTCCGATTACGGAAGAAATCAAAGCATCGCCGGAATTTCAACCGATGCCGGTCCCCGCCGGCGCGTTGGCAAAAGAACAAGAACGAGTTCGAAAGATGTTGGAACAAGCCAAGGCGAAGTGAGAACGTCGACATGCGAAAACCTAACCGAAACTCTTGGCGAGTTTCGCTACCATGATGATGACGGCTTCTTTGGAATGGAATTCAAGTGGAGGCCGCACGACAGGCTAGAAGCCTATCCCACATTGAAAGCCCACCATGAGAAATGTTTTTAGAAATCAGATCATGCTAATGTTTGCCCTCGGTTGTGTATCGTTGGCGTCATCTCTTTGCGCCGCGTCGCCGGAACCGCCCGAAGGTTATCGAGCGATCTTTAACGGCAACGATCTTTCGGGATGGTACGGATGGAATCCACACGCGTCCGCTAAACTTTCGGGTGAAAAGAAAGAGGCCAACCTACGCGAGCAGCGGGCAGCCTTTCCCGAGAATTGGTCCGTGGAAAATGGCGAACTGGTCAACGATGGTCATGGGCCTTACGCAACGACCGAACAGGAGTTCGGGAACATCGACCTGCTGATCGAGTACAAGACGGTTCCCGGTGCGGACAGCGGTGTCTATTTGCGTGGGACGCCGCAAGTTCAGATTTGGGATTGGAACCAAACCTTCAATCCGAAGAAGCCGGATCGTAAACCACATCAAGGATCGGGTGGCTTGTTCAACAATACACCAGGCAAGTTGGGGCGAGATCCGATCATGCGAGCGGACAAGCCGTTTGGGCAATGGAACCAACTGCGGATCCGACAGGTCGGCGATCGAACCTGGGTTTGGCTCAACAAACGATTGGTGGTCGAAGGCGCGGTGATGGAGAATTACTGGGACCGAACGAAGCCGTTGCCCGCGAAGGGACCGATCATGTTGCAAACCCACGGCGGCGAGATCCGCTGGCGTAATCTATTTGTTCGTGAGATCGGCGAGCAAGAGAGCAAGCGAATCTTGGCGACATTTCGCCCTCTTCCCGATCCCACCCACTACGACGTGGCCTACGGACCGCACCCGAAACAGGTGCTCCATTTTTGGCAGGCCAAATCCGACAAGCCCACGCCGGTGCTGTTTTTCATTCATGGCGGCGGATGGAGTGGCGGTGGTCGGCTAAGTGGTTTGGTCAACATGTTGCCGACCATGTTATCCGAAGGCATTTCGGTGGTTTCGGTCGAGTATCGTTTTGTCGCCGAAGCAACGGCCGATGGTGTCTCGCCGCCGGTCAAAGGACCCCTCGGCGATGCGGCGCTGGCGCTACAGTTTGTGCGTAGCAAAGCCGAAGAATGGAATCTTGATAAACAACGTATCGGCGCCTCCGGTGGATCGGCCGGTGCGTGCTCGAGTCTGTGGTTGGCGTTTCATCCCGAGATGGCGGATCCCCAGAGCGATGATCCCGTGGCACGC
>NZ_ANOG01000983.1 GCF_000346295.1 Rhodopirellula maiorica SM1
CATTGGGATCACGCTTACCAATGCGGCACTCAACAACAACGTCGCGGGAGTGACAATTGAAACGAGTTCCCCCGGCAACGGCGGCGGGCTACATGTCACCGGTGCTGGCGACGTCACGATCACCGGCGGAACCGTTTCAGGCAACTCCGCGGCACTCGAAGGCGGCGGTCTGTGGAACGGATCCGGCACGATGACGATCAACGGCACCACCATTGACGGCAACACCGCATCAGGCGATGCGGCCGACGATGGTGGCGGCGGCATCTTTAACAACGGTGGCGACGTCGTAATCACAGGCAGCTCAACCACGATCAGCAACAACGTCGCTGACGGAACCAGCGGCAGCGGCGGCGGGATTTTCAATGCCACCGACGGAACGATCACAATCAGTGGTGTGAGTATCGCTGGAAATACTGCCAATCGTGCCGGCGGCGGAATCGAAGACGCCTCGGGAATCGATGGTGGTATTGACTTGACCGACGTGGATTTAAGTGGCAATGCCGCCGGCATTGGCAACGGCGCCGTAGCCAACCCTGGTAACGGCGGTGGACTGCATATCAGCGGCGCCGGCGATGTCACGATCAGCGGTGGAACGGTTTCCGGAAATACAGCCGCGGCCGAAGGTGGCGGATTGTGGAACAGTGCCAGCGGAACGTTGACGCTATCGAATGTCACGGTCGAATTGAATTCGGCCAGCGGCGATGATGCCGACCAGGGTGGCGGCGGAATTTTTAATGACGGCGGTACACTTTCGATCAGCGGCGGTTCGATCGAACAGAACTTTGCCGATGGTACTAGCGGCAGCGGAGGTGGTGTCTTGAGCGTCGATGGCGACGTGACTATCACGGGGACGCTGATCGATCAAAACGCGTCTCATCGCGCGGGCGGTGGGATCGAAATTATCCTCGGGTCGCTCGAGGTGACCAATACAACGCTGTCGGGGAACGCCACCGGTCCAACCGGCTTTGCCAACCCCGGAAACGGCGGCGGACTGCATGTCACGGGCGCCGCCAATGTCACGATCACCGGCGGAACCGTTTTAGGCAACTTTGCAGCACTCGAAGGCGGTGGTTTGTGGAATGGATCTGGCACGATGACGATCGATAACACCACCATCAATGGCAACACCGCATCAGGCGATGCCGCCGACGATGGTGGCGGCGGAATCTTTAACAACGGTGGCACCCTCACCATCACAGGCAGCTCGACCACGATCAGTAACAACGTTGCCGACGGAACCAGCGGCAGCGGCGGTGGGATTTTTAATGCCACCGATGGAACGATCACGATCAGCGGTGCGAGTATCACTGGAAATACTGCCAATCGTGCCGGCGGTGGAATCGAAGACGCCTCAGGAGAGTCAAACAG
>NZ_ANOG01000984.1 GCF_000346295.1 Rhodopirellula maiorica SM1
GTATTCGTGCGGCGCGTTGTAGGACATGAAAAGAAAGAATGGTTTTTCTCTGTGCTCTTCGATATAGCCAATGCCGTAGTCCGTCAGCTCGCGTGTTAGATATTGCTCCCACTGCAGCGGTTGTTGGTTATGGATAATCGGCATCGTGTGATGCATGTCCCGCATCCCCCAGGGCTTCTTCATCCTCAGGTACTTCCCTTTGTAAGAGGGGTGATCGATCGGATAGTAAAGCCGGCCGCCGCTGAGGAAGCCGTACCAGTCGTCAAACCCCAGCTGATTGGGATGTTGGTCGTGGGTCGTGCCCATGTGCCACTTGCCGACGCCTCCGGTCGCATAACCTTGCTGCTGCATCCAGTGCGCCACCGTCTTAATTCCGGCAGGGAGCCCATGCGTTGGGTTGAGCGGTTGGTTCGGATTGCCGTGCCAGCCAAACCGTGACTGGACTTGCCCGGTGATGAAACCGGCACGTGAAGGCCCGCACATCGGCCCGGTCACATAGCCGGATGAGAACCGGGCGCCCTCGGCCGCAAGACTGTCGATATTCGGTGTCGGAATATCTTTACAGCCGTTGAAGCCAACATCGGCATAACCCAAGTCATCGGCCATGATGACGATGATGTTCGGGCGTGACTCCGCATAAGCGGCTGATCCCAAAAACAACAATGCAATAGTGATGACAGTTTTCATCTTCGGCCTCGCTTGCGTCCTTTTCTATTTCGCTTCGAGTCGTGTTACACAGTCAAGTCCGATAAAGGTGCCTTCGCTTTTTGGATTTTTGCCTACCACTTCGACTCGCAGCACATAGATGCCGTCGACCGGGTCGAATACACCAAGTTCGATCGCTTTGGACGGCAACGGCTTGCCGGCATAGAGGTCGACCTCCGAACCCGCTGGCTTGTCATTGACCGAAAAACGAAGAACCCCAAAATCCTTGGATTTTGTGGCATACAGCGTCAACCGCTCAGCAACAGGGCTGGATGCAGGAATGCGGAATTCCACAACATCGCCGACTACCAGACCTTTAAACAGCACATGGTCTGTTTCGTTCCAGCTTCCTTTGTAGCTTTTCAGATTCTGCGGCTTCCTGGTCAGTGGCTTCGGATTGGAAGCGATCTCCATCTCCTCGAACTCGACCGCTCCCTTGAAATCATTAGCCGAGGTTTCAGGCACGTTCGCACCTAAATCTGGAAGCGGTGGTACATTCAGCACCTCTTGCGGTTCCGGTTTACGGTTTGAGGTCGTGGCGGCAAAACCATACCAGTACGCACCGACGCCATAGCCCATTTCCACATCGCTCCAATGCCAGATCTCCATATCCAACTGCAGTGAACTGCGGAACGGCATTGTATCGAGCGCGCGGCTGCGCGTTTCCACGCTGTAGCCAAGCGTATTTCGCGAGCCCGCTTGGGACTCGGGTTTGCGGTTCACTTTGTTCCATTGATGGGCCCGTGGCTGTGCATGGAAGGGATGCTCATAGAAATCGGTGCTCATGCCGCCCCAGGAATAGCCGTAGTAGTCTTCGGTTCCCGTGCCGAACAATGATGGAAAGTCTTCGCCATCAACCCAGATCTTTTCATCGCCTTCGCCCCACCACTTTTCAACTGGGTTCATGACCGTCAACGTATCGCCGACATATACGCCACGGCCCTTGAGCGTAACGTAGTTCCAGTCCGAAAACGGACGGGTCGATACCGGATACTGACCACGCCAACCAGCGTGAAAATACATCGAACGATCGTCCCAAGTCCAATCTTCGGTTTTGACGACCAACTCAGCATCGACCGGCTCTCCGCTCAGGTTCAATAGCGAGACTTTTCCACTGTTCTGATAAGGCATCACCCAGCGACAGCTCATGGTGCCGTCTTCGTTCACCGTGCGATACCAGCCCTGCACCGGGTTCAATCCGATCCCCGAGCCAAAGAAATCGCCGATCGGACACCAAACCGTTTGCTTGCCGTCGAACTCGATCTTCAGGACCACTTGGCGAGTGATGTTCGCGTCTTGATAGCTGCCGAGTTTTACCGAAATCTCTCGCACTGCGGCTGCGCCAGAGGGAAGGTCCAACACCCGCTCGTCTTGGGACTTGATCGTAGTGGAAGTCGTCAAGACTTTTGGACCGGCCGATGCACGACTCTCTTGATCCGTTCCGCTGTCTGGACTCAAAAGCATCTTGCCCGTTTCCTCCGTCAACCCTTGGGCTGCCTCGAAGTCCGCCAAGGAAAAGGTTTCCACCGGAGTGTCTGCGTCGTATTCGCGAAAGGTGAAGATGAAAAAGAATGGCATCTTATCCGTCGTTACCTTGCAGCTTTTCGCATAGGGAATCGGGAAAAAGTTGACCGCCGAACGCAGCGACGAATGAGCAAACGGAGCAGGGATCACGCCGGTGCCATCGAACATGCCCAGCATGTTGCCCTCCAATGCGGGCTCTTCAGCCCCGTCGAGATAAACACGCATGTTGATATCCGTGTCTGCTTGGTTGGGATTTCGCCACGGCATCCATGTGCGGACGATCGCCCCAGGCCCCTCGTGATCCATCAACACCCACTCTTTCTTTCCGTTGTGCTCTTCGATACGGATGAAATTGTGGTCGCGCGGATTGCTGTTGAAATCTTTGTTCGTGAACCAACCCTTCGCGTCGGTGGGAGTCTTGGAGGCTCGGTTGTAGCTGCTGTGCTGTTTCAAACGAAAGTTCTTCGCTGGAAAACGGGCGACCGATTCACGGTCAACCATTTCATGCAGCAGCGACTCGATCGATACAGGCTCTTGTGCCTGTGTCGAAGCGGCCACCAAAAGGATAGGCATTCCTAACAGACAGACTGTTTTTAATATCCAAGCCATTGTTGTTTTCTTTGTTAGTCTTTTTTGCCCGGGATTTTGTCGCCGCACTGGACTTGTTCGCTGGGCTCGAACGAGGCTGTTTTAGGTTTACCCGGACATCGTTCGACAGTTCCGGCCCATCGGTACTGCGTCCGCGTCGGACATCCGATTCAAGCTGAGACAGCAGTCGTTGAGCGACCTCGGGATGACTGCGATAGAGATTCTCTTGCTCTGCCGGATCCGCCTCCATATCGTAGAGCTGTGCCACGGTACCAGCAGGCATTTTTCCCTGCTCCAACCGCCCGATCCGTTTGTCAGCAGAAGCTTCCACTTTCCTTCGCGATAGGCGAACCGGCCAGCGATCGAATGATGGACGACGCCCTTGCGAGCGGAAACAATCGAGTCTCCTTTGAGTGCTGGCAAAAAGCTGACGCTGTCTTCGCCAGCGGTCGGCGGGAGCGTGGTCCCCAGGACATCGGCGCATGTTGCCATCAGATCGGTCAGACAGACGGGCTGGTCGCTGACGCTGCCTGCCTTAACGCCCGCGGGCCAACGTACGATAAAGGGCACGCGATGCCCGCCATCCCAAAGGTCGGACTTGTAACCACGAAAACGGGCGCTGGGATAATGCCCTTTTTGCTCCAACGCTTCTGCGCCAGATGGATTGGCCGAGCAACCGTTGTCACTGGTGACCACGATGATGGTGTGTTTTTGAATCCCGCGGCGTCCACCGCATCTGCGATCTGGCCGATCACATCGTCGGTCTGCATGACAAAGTCGCCGTAATCACCTAGCCCACTTTTACCCTGCCACGGTGGCGACGGCACGATGGGGGTGTGTGGCGAGTTCAAAGCGATGTACATAAAGAAGGGTTGGTCTGCTTTCTGTTGTTGAATGTACTGGACCGATTTGCGTTGGATTTCGGGCAGCACATCGACAACTTCGAAATCGACATGAGCGTGGCCTTCGCGATTCTTGTACGGATTCTTTTTGACGGTGCATTCCCCCAAGAAGCGGTCATTTTCGATGTAGATATACGGCGGCATGTCCAGCGACGCCGAGATACCGTAGAAATAGTCGAACCCGTGATGAACCGGATTGTCGGCAATGACGCCGGTCCAATCGACGTTGTTGCCCGCCTTGTTTGCAGGCTTGCCATCCGTTGTTGGCATGTCCATGCCGAGATGCCATTTGCCGATGCAGGAAGTGTTGTATCCCTGGTCCTTCAAAAAATCGGCAACCGTCACGCGATTTTTGTTAATCAGAGGCGGGCTGTAACCGTACAGCACCGATCGCTGGAGCCGAGTTCGCCAGTTGTAGCGACCTGTCAGAATACCATAACGGGTTGGGGTGCATACCGATGAACTTGAGTGCGCATCAGTGAACACCATTCCTTCGGCTGCTAATTGGTCCATCTGCGGTGTGGCGATTTTACCTCGTTCGGGATTTAGACACTGAACGTCGCCATAGCCGAGGTCGTCGGCGAGGATGTAGACGATGTTGGGTTTATTCGACGCGGCATTGGCAGCCACAGCTGCGAAGCAGAAAAGCATCAGCAGCGATGATTTTATTAAGGTCTTCATTGACGTCCCTTTCCAGTAACGGCTTCGGGCAAGGCGTGTCGCCCCGCGTTTGCGTTTTGACGAATCTCGGTATGCCGCTTACTCCGCGTGGTATACCAGTGGTACTTTCCCTTTGCATCAGGATCCGCCACAACAGGTGCGTCGTACTGCACCGCAATCACCGTGTTACGTGGGTCCGGTGCAGTCGATGGCACTTCGATTTTGGTGATATGACCGTTAGCGTCGTAGGACACCGGCAGCGACTGGCGATTCGAATCCGCCAGCAAGTATGCATTGGCCGGCTTGCCCACGATGCCGTTGAACTCAATTCCATCGGGCTTCCACTCTAACACGTGCAGATACACGGTCTGATCTTTTTGAGTCATCGCACCCCACCAGAAATCGAAATCCACTGGGGATGAAGTGGTGCCGTAGATCGACTCGCCGTTTACTTCCATCCATTTTCCAACCGCCTGCAAACGCTCGACCTCCTCGGGCAACAGGTTGCCTTCGGGTGTCGGGCCCACGTTCAGCAGCAGATTCACACCCCGCGCACCGCACAATGCCAAAAATTCGATGATGTCCTTGGGGGATTTCCAAGCGTCGTCTGTCCGATCATAGCCCCAATTGTGACGCATGGTCATGCAGGTCTCGGAATCTTCGGTCATCCGCTCCGAGGGAAGCATGCGGTCGGGAAGCGATTCAAAATCAGCATACGTGCGTTGGTCCTCAGGCACCCTGCGGCTGTACAGACGGCTGCAGATCACGGCATCCGGTTGTAGTTCACGAACACGTGCGCCCTGAGCATTAGCTTCGATTACGTTGTTGCCGCCGACATCAAACCAAAGCACGGCCATGTCACCATAATTCGACAGCAGTTCGTCGAGGTTCTTTTCCACCAGATCCAGATATTCCTCATTGCTCAGGTCCGGGGTTTTGCCGGCCTCGGCTGCGGTGATACCAATCTTTGAACTGGGAATAGTAGACACCGAAGCGGATGTCCTGCTTCGCGCATTCCTCCGAGAGTTCCTTGATGATGTCTCGTTTGAACGGGGTAGCATCGATGACGTTGTAGTCGGTAGCCTCCGTGTCAAACAGACAAAAGCCGTCGTGATGCTTGGATGTGATGACGATGTACTTCATTCCAGCATCCTTGGCGATCGATACCCACTTGTTGGCATCGAACTCGGTCGGATTGAATTGAGGTGCTAATGTGTTGCGGTATTCCTCTCCTGAAATCTTTGCGCTATTCATCAGCCATTCCGCACTCGCCCCGCCCTGCTCCTTGCCATAGTCCTTGCCCTTCCACTCACCTCCGGCAATCGAATAAAGGCCCCAGTGGATGAACATGCCGTAGCGGGCATCGCGCCACCACTGCATATGCGAATCATCGGTACGAGTGGGCTTCGCAGCGCCGCTGGATGAGTCGTCCGCGGTTGCCGTCGCCGCGGTCAACAAGCACGCATGAAGCAGTGCTAGAAGAATGATTCTATTCATGATGATCTATTCTCGCCTTTTATTTTGATTTAACCGAAAAATGTAGTACCGAATGCCCAATACTTGAATTGATTGCACCTCTTGCGATTCATGTCATCGCTCAAGACTCGCCTGTTTGCTTTTTTCTTGCCTTTGTTGTTCTTGCCGTCGGCACGCTGTTTCTTGAACTCCGTTTTACCTCGCCCCTTTTCCACATCCGGCAGCGGATCCCAGTCCTGCGACTGGTTGCTCAGAATGGGGACTTCGGGAAAGAGCGTTCCGGTGGGTCGTTGTTCGGTACCACGTTCACCGAATTCGCCCAATTTCAGACGGGTTTGCTCGGCGAGTGCCATCATCTGCGAAACCCGCTCTGGGTGCTGGTTAGCGACATTCTGCGTTTCTGTAACGTCCGCAGCCAGGTTGTATAACTCAGGTGTTTGTATTGGCTTTTGTTTGTTGCGCGCCCACCAGGGGATTTGCTCCTTCGTGCGGGGCAGGTGCAGTTTCCAATCACCGACGCGGACGGCTTGCAGGTTTTCGCAGTTGTAGTAGTAGAAAGGCTTGTCGTCCGGTCGAGCAATCGACTCGCCCGAGAGTAATGGCGTTAGGCTGACCCCATCGTAAATTCGATCGGTCGGCATGGGGGCGCCGATTAACTCACTGAGCGTCGGAAACAGATCCATCGCGTTGGTTGGAACATCGACGATGGCCGGTTGCTCGATCACGCCTTTCCAGTAGAGGATGAACGGTACGCGGTGGCCGCCTTCGAGTGAGACGTACTTGGTGCCACTGTAGGGTCGGGCATACTTATTATTCGTGGGGCCGTTGTCCGAAGTGAAGATGACGAGGGTGTTCTCGAGGATTCCGTTGGACCGGAGTGCCTTCAGCATCTCGCCGATGCCCCAATCGAGTTCCTGGATCACATCGCCACGCCACCCCGTCTTTGGACGAACCTTTGAAGTTTGCACCTGCTTTGTAAGGTGTATGCGGATAATTGTGCGCGTAGTAGATAAAGAAAGGCTCGTCTTTGAGCGTTTCAATCTGTTGCACAACCCGTGCGGTATAAAGCTTGTTTAGTTTTTCGAGCGGCGTGTGATTGAAGATCTTTTTCTTGCCATCATAGAACGCGGCATCGTGACCCATGTTCTCGGGTGCGCCATAGTAATGATCAAACCCTTGGTGGAAATAGGAAAACTTTTCTTCGCTGCCGAGGTGCCATTTGCCAATCATCGACGTGGCATAACCCTGTTTTTTGAACTGCTCGGCGATTGTGATCTCATCGGGGTTCAAACCTAGAAACCAGTGTGCTTCCCGATTCCGATTGATCCCCATATAGAGGCCGGATCGTTGAGGGTAAACACCTGTCAGAAAGGCGGCGCGTGAGGGCGAGCAGATTGAAGCTGCGGTGTAGAAATTGGTAAACTGCAAGCCTTCGGCTGCCATCTGGTCAATATTCGGCGTTTCGACCTTCTTGGCGCCGTAACAGCCGATATCGCTATAACCCATATCGTCCATCAGGACGAAAATGACATTGGGTTTGTCGTGAGCTTTCTGCAGCGAAGTTTGTGGTGTTTCTGCAATGACAGCCTGCTTCTCACATACAGCAAGACAAATCACCCCTAAGGTGAAAATATAGATGTTTTTCATGGTGCGATCTTCTCTCCGTCTTCGATTGGTTGTCTTGTCGTAGGATCAACGCGGCAGATGCCGATTCACACAAAAGGCGTTCGTGTCCACCGCTTGTTAACCCTTGTATCCGCAGCATTGATGTGCCAATTCGGGCTCTATGTTTTCGAATGAGGATTGTCCAAACCATGCGGACGCTGATCAGATCCTTTGGCGTCGACATCGCCAATTTCGGCTCGGATCTGCTCGGCCTGCTTCATCAATTCGGAAGCCACTTCTGGGTGCTGGGAAATGACGTTCTTCTTCTCACCGATGTCGCTATCGAGATCGAACAGCATCGGTTCCTGCAGTGAGAGATGTATCTTCTTAGGGTTCCCTCCCGCTTTCTTTGCCCAATACGGTTGATCTTCGATCGTGCGTGGTAGATGTAGTTTCCATCTCTCATTCCGCACCGCTTGCAGATTCAAGCCGTTGTAGTAGTAGAAATAGCGATGAGGACTTTGGTTGGTTTTGCCCGTCAAGAGATCGATGATGTTCTTGCCATCAAGCTTTCGGTCGCTCGGCAGCTCGGCGTCGGCTAGATGAGCGAATAGTGGCAACAAATCCATGCTAGTGATCATTGCATCAGAGACTTGCGCCGCAGGAATACGACCGGGCCAATAGAAAATTCCTGGCACGCGATGGCCGCCTTCCATGGTGACATACTTTCCTCCGCTTAGCGGCTTAGCAGAGCCGTTTACGGCGGGGCCGTTATCCGACAGAAAAACGACTAGCGTATCGTCTGCGATACCCGTCTCCTGTAATGCCGTCATCACTCGTCCAACACTGTGGTCGAGTTCCTGGACAAAATCGTTGTAGGCGGATGCACGACCTTTTCCCGTGGTGCCTCGGAAGGGCTGGCTGGGCAAAATCGGCGCATGGGCGATGTGATGCGAGAAGTAGATAAAGAAGGGTTGTTCTCGTTCCGCTTGAATAAAGTCAACCACTTCGTCGGTGTAAAGCGTCGTTACCTTTTCGAAGTCAATTCCGTCCTGCTCGACCTTGCGGTTGCGGTACAGCGTGTCAGCATCGCCATGCGTTTTGGAATAGTTGCTGTGAAGTCCCAGATATTCATCGAAACCGGCATCCAGAGGATGCGAACCGTCCACGTGAAATCCAAGATGCCACTTGCCGACCATCTTGGTGTAGTACCCGGCGGTTTTCAGCAGTTCGGCGATGGTCAGCTCGTCGGCAGCAATCCCGTATTCTTCGTATTTCGTCGTATTGTGCCTTGAAATCGGATGGCCACATCGCATCGGGAAACGTCCTGTCATCAACGCCGCACGCGAAGGTCCGCACACATTGGCTGCCACCAAACAATCGGTCGACCGCAATCCCTCGCTGGCCAATCGGTCAATCTCGGCAGTACTCACACGCGAGCCATAGCAACCCAAATCGCCGTAGCCGACATCATCCGCAAAAATCAGAATGATGTTGGGTTTTTCTGCAGCAGCAAGCGACGGGGCTAATCCAAGAAACTGGGCCACTCCAAGGAAGACAGAAACAATGATCAACGGTGTCTTCATTAAAACTTCTTTCGCCGTACTTTATCGGAGAGGATTATTGGTTTAACTCAATGGCGAATCCTGTCACCAGAGCGTCGGGCAACTGTTTGGGCAGACTGATCTGCAGACCATCGTGAGAGCGTTTCCATTGGATTTTTTCGTCGCTGCCCAAGAGCTTGATGTTGGCAATCTCGCGGTCGAGCAACCCGCCATCCGCAAGCGTTTGGATCAGAATGTCTTCGGTTGGACGCGCCAGCACAAAGGCATACAGCACACCGTCTTTGTGGGTGAACCGGATGTCCTGTTGCGAGAAGTCTTGGCGGTTCTCTCCCTGGCGACCATCCTTTACCTTCAATGGCCCCTCACCAAAAGTTTTCCATGGTCGCGACCCGTAGATCCCCTCGCCGCATGTGGCTAAGAAGTCGCCAAAGGCGGTCAGGTAGGCAGCTTGGTTTTCAGGGATTGTGCCGTCGCCTTTTAGAGCGACATTCAACATAACGACTCCATTTTTGCTAATGGCGTCTACCGCGTTGCCGACCATCACGGGAATACTCATTCGGTTCACAGCGGTTGCGCGGTAAAACCAGCCTCCCGAAAGATCGGTTGCCCACATCCAGGGTTCAGGCTTGATCTCGCCCGCACCACCGCGTTCGAGATTGTAGGTAAAGGCGGACCGGTCTACGCTCGCATCTTTGAACGAGAGAACCACGGTTTGTTTGCCATCGTTTTCCTTGAGATCGCGATTGACGAAATCAGTGAAGAGTTTAACGCCCAGTCCCTTGCCACTACCGAGTTTCGGATAAGGAGCGTCGTTGTTAAACATGTCGGGATCATATTTTTCGATGATTTCCCAACACCGTGCATACCAGTGTTCGTTCCAGCTGTCTTGGCTGGCGTAACCTCTTGGATCGAAATCCATATTAAATAGCGTCCACTCGGGCGTGCCGGGCTTCTGATACTTGCGAGCATTGGCAAAGAAACGCGGCGACCAATAGAGGTGTGTCGACACACCGAATTTGAGTCCATGTTTCGCCGCGGCCGCCTTCCATTCCTTCAACGTATCACGCTTCGGACCCATGTTGAGCGAGTTCCATGGGTGAAACGAGTCATACATGTCGAAATTGTCGTGATGACAGGCGACCGGCATGATGAAACGTGCCCCGTTGTCTTTGGCGAACTTGACCAACGCATCGGGATCCCATTTTTCGGCCTTGAATAGCGGAATCAAATCCTCATATCCGAACTCCGACGGATGCCCGTAGCGTTCGGTATGCCACCGGGTCAGCGTCTCGGACATGCCAAGCTCGCCGCTGTAATCATCGGGCACCACCGAATACATGCGGCGTCCGTAGTGCGATCCATCATTAGGACGGTTCTCGTCCGCCGCCGAGGAAATACCCCAGTGAAACCAGACGCCGATTTTGCCATCGACAAACCATTGCGGCACCTCATAGTTTGCCGCCAACGATTCCCAGGTCGGCTCAATTTCTTGTCCTCGCGTTGGTCCCATCCATAGGCCGACGCTCAGTAGACTAAATAGGATTCGGTTGATGTAATTCATGTTGTTTTCAATTGACTTGAGGCTAGGCACGCCCGATGGATTTCCACCGGTGTATCCTGTTCTTGATGCTCCAAGTGTTTTCCATCGAGTGGCTTGTAGCAAACGAAAACGGGGGGCAATATCAGCATCTGCTTAGCTGCAGCGGTCTCCGAATTTGCGATTCGAACGCATTCATTGTCATTGCTCGAACCGTTTTGACGAGGATGAATTGCGACATAGAGCTAATGTTTTGCGACAGGCACCTGCCGTCGCAAATCGCCGCATAGCAGCCAGAAAAGCCGATTTCGTAAATCCGAATCGCGACTTTGTTGTTGTTTTTGCGTCGGATGTCGGATAGAGCTGCTGGCATTCATCCCAATGGCAAATCAATTCTAGTCAAGATTGACTTGCGCATCGCAAAAGTGTGGCGGTTGCCGCTGCCGCCCTAACGTGTGCCGACGTTTCCGTTGTGGTTTCGAAATAGACGAAGGCTTTCAATTTGGTCCGGATTCCGACGCAAAGCAGCGGAGAATTCAGCAAACGGAAATTCAGCACCGTGGCTTTCTCGACCAGCACGATGCCTTCGCCTTCGATTTCCGCGAACTGGTTTACACTTGGGGCGACAAAGTCCGGGAGGACGTTCGCTTTTCGAACGGTTCGTGGATTCTGGTGAGACAAACCCTCAGCTGGAGCGAAAGCTGAAGCACGTTTTTTCCTCTACAGCGGCAGCAGGCATTGCAACCTGCTGCACTTGAATTTGCCAGCTAGAAGACGGCATCCCCATCTTGTAAGTTCTAAATCGCTGAACACGTCCCAAAACGGAGCCGTCCTTTGACAATGCGATCCATGGCGAATCGATATTGCGAGTCCTTCTCGTTTGTGGGGCTCGCATTTGCGACGCTCTTTTTCGCGGCCTCGCTTAGTCCCTCGTTATTGCCGCGAGTCTTCTTTGTGCAAGGTCTGCTATCAGGAATCGCGTTGGCGATTGGTTATGGGATCGGCGTATTCGCAATTTGGTTATGGCGGTATCTGGAATTGCCTGAGCTCCGCGGCCAAGTCGCGCGAGCAGGCAAAATCACCACCCTCGTTGGCGTACTTTTATTCGCGGTAATCTTTCTGTGGCGGTTAACGGTTTGGCAAAATTCGATTCGCGAGCGGATGGAGATGCCGCCGCTCGAATCGGCTTATCCGCTAACTGTGATCGGGATCGCGATTGTATTTGGCGGCGTGCTCATTGCTGCCGCGCGGATGCTTGGCGGGTGTTTCATCTGGCTCGACCGCCGTCTCAGCCGGTGGGTTCCCCGGCGAGTCTCGAAAGTGTTGACCACCGTCATCCTCAGCTACCTTTTGATTGTGATCGTTAACGGAGTTCTCGCACGTGCCGCGCTGCACGTCGCCGATAACGTCTTTTCAAAGATCGATGAAGTTGTAGATGAAGAAATCCCCCAGCCTACCGATCCCTTCGCGTCGGGCAGCCCCGAGTCGCTGATCACTTGGGATTCGATCGGTCGACAGGGGAAGGAGTTTGTCGTCGCGGAACCGAGCCAAGAAACGTTGACCGAGTTTCTCGGCGAAGACACGGTCGATCCTGTTCGGGTCTACGTTGGGCTGCGATCGACGCAAACGATGCAGCAGCGGGCCAAGCTTGCACTTGAGGAGTTGAAGCGAGTGGGGGGATTCGATCGATCGATACTGGTCGTCGCAACGCCCACCGGCACGGGGTGGCTTGATCCCGGCGCCGTTCACACACTTGAATTCCTGCACGCCGGCGATACCGCGATTGTGTCAATGCAGTACTCGTATCTTCCCAGTTGGATCACGATTCTAGTTGATCCAAATCGATCGCGTGATTCCGCCCGCGCACTGTTTGACGAGATCTACGCTTACTGGCGAACTCTGCCTAAAGACGATCGACCGAAACTCTATTTGCATGGTTTGAGCCTCGGGGCGCTCGGCTCGGAAGTCTGCATGGATCTGTTCACGCTGTTCGAAGATCCGATTCAGGGTGGTTTGTGGAGTGGGCCTCCGTTTCCCAGCACGAGATGGTCAGCGGTGACGCAGGGGCGCAATCCCGATTCTCCCGTGTGGCTTCCCCGGTTTCGCGATGGCAGCATGTTGCGGTTTACGGGGCAACAAAACTCGATCGATGATTTTGGCGATCGATGGGGGCCGATGCGTTTCGTTTATATCCAGCACGCAAGCGATCCGATGACATTTTTCCACCCCAGTCTGATGTTTCGCAAACCTCAGTGGCTTAGCGGCGAGCGTGGCCCCGATGTCTCTCCTTACTTGGACTGGTACCCGATCGTGACCTTCTTACAAGTCGCATGTGATTTGCCAATGGCAACCAGTGTGCCAAGCGGGTATGGTCACAACATGTCTGCCGCGAACTACATTGATGCTTGGGTGGCTGTGACCGATCCAAGCGATTGGAGCAAATCCGACATCGAGCGATTAAAGCAACGATTTGCCGAGTAACAACCGTATTGGCAGCGAAGTTGCATTCAGCTTGCTGTTGTCTCCGATTTGCAAGGTCATGGTGATGTTGTCAATCGCGACTGACAACGTGACTGTGCACATCAGACTAGAAAAGCAGAGGTTTTGTTTGCGTTTCGTTGGCGTCAGATAGATACTTGCATTAAGAGCCTGGTCTTTCCGGCATTGGTTGTCAGGGTGCCCTGTTTCGTGGTGTTGGAGTATTCTGCTGTCTCGCCAAGCAGGCTGGGAATGAACGCACCGCCGTACGAAGAAGCACAACATGAACGATGCCCCGCTTGCGCGATCTTCCATCCACATCATCTGTGTTCTTTTTTGTGCGTTCCTCTTTTGCCGAGAAGCCGGTGCTCAAGGAGATCTGCAGCCCCTGAAGCCGCCGGATACATCCAGCCCGCAGGCCACGCTGCAGAGCTTCGTTAAAAACATGCAGCGCACGTACGAGATGTTCAAGGAGGAGGACGTCCACGCACGAGTGCATCAATCCGCTGCTTTCATGACTCGGGCGATTCGCTGTTTGGATCTGAGCAAGGTTGATCCGAAGCTGATCAACGAATTCGGGGAAAGACGCGCTGTGATGCTGATGGAGATCCTCGACCGGATTGAGCTGCCAGCGTCTGAGACGATTCCGAACGAGGAACAAGCGAATCAGCAGGAATTATTAAGGTGGCGGATTCCGGAGACGGAGATCGTAATCGAGCGGATTGCTGCGGGGCCGCGACAGGGCGAGTTTCTGTTTGCCGCCGATACGGTCCGCCGTATTCCTGAGTTCTACGACTTGGTCAAGCATCTTCCATATCGCGAGGGAACGGTACTGCCAGGGGCATTTGTCGCTTTGTTTGACTTGGCTCCGCCCAGTCTGGAAAAAGCCACACCGCTCAAGCCGGCCGACACAAGCAGCCCGCATGCGACCTTGAAGACGTTCCTGGACAACATGAACACGTTGTACGAGGCATTCAAGACGCATGGATTGAGCCCGGGCTCCGCCCCCCAGCGACGCGAGGCCTCCAGCCGCGCCCTCCGTACGCTAGACCTTTCCGACGTTCCTTCCAACGCTGTCGACCAGGTTGCAAAGGAGACAGCGGTGCTGTTGATGGAGGTGTTGGATCGGATTGAAATTCCGCCGGCGGAGCGTATCCCCGATGCGACAACGGCCGAAAGAATGGGGCTGACCAGTTGGACCATTCCCGATACCCAAATCACGATCGCCCGCGTTGAAAGTGGGCCGCGGCAAGGTGAATTCCTGTTTACTTCCGAGACGATCAAGAAGACCGATGAGTACTACGTTCTTGTCAAGCATTTGCCCTACAACGACGGCACAGTGCTAGAGGATGCGTATCACGTCTACTTGCAGGCCCCAGGTCCCATGATCCCCGTCTCGTGGATACTGGATATGCCGCCATGGCTAAAGCAGATCAAGCTGGGCCAGCCGCTGTGGAAATGGTTCGCTGTGATTATCATGTTACTGCTGCTCGCTGCCGGATTGGTGCTTTCCTTTCGAATCGGCAGTCGAAGGCACGAATCCGATCCTCGTGCTCCCTTCTACAAACGCGTCCTGTTTCCCATCGGCGGACTTTTCTTAGCATGGCTGACGGAGCTCGCAGTCGACCAGATTCAACCTGGCCAAGGCGTTGTCGTCTTCACCTCCGTCCTGACGACTCTGCTCGCGTCATTCTCGTTGCTTTGGTTCATCGTCATCGCGAGTCACGCCATCTCCGAATCGATTGTGGCCACGCCCAGGATCGATTCTAAGGGTATCGATGCACAACTGGTGCGTCTTGTCTTTCGAGTTGTGAATCTTGTCGCTTTCGTATTGATTATCCTGTACACGGCCAGCAATCTGGGGTTTCCTCTGACTCCCGTACTTGCGGGTCTTGGTGTCGGTGGATTGGCGGTGGCCCTGGCCACCCAAAACAGCTTGGAAGATCTGATCGGCGGCATCAATTTGTTCATGGATCGGCCGATTCGCGTCGGCGAACTCTGTCGTTTTGGTGACCGGATCGGCAGGGTGGAAGAAATCGGCCTGCGCTCCACCCGCGTCCGTTCGTTTAACGACACCGTTATTACGATTCCCAACTCGGCATTTTCAAAAATGGAATTGGAAAATTTCGCGAGGCGAAGAAAGATCTGGTACCACCCACGTATCCAATTGGCCAAGGATATCACAGCCGATCAAGTTCGCTACGTGTTGGTGGAAGTCCGCAAGGTGCTGTATGCACATCCCAAGGTTGATCCCAATCCGGCTCGTGTTCGGTTCGCCGAGTTCGGAGCCTATTCACTCGACCTTGATATTTTTGCGTACGTTGACGTGACCGAATTCGGCGAGTTTCTGGGTGTGGCAGAAGATCTCAACCTACGGATCATGGACATTGTCAAAGAAGCCGGCGCGAGCCTAGCCGTACCGATTCAGCGAACGTTCATCGAGCGGGCCGCTACACCCGAGGAAGACCTCGCGGAACAGACCGAGCAAACCGTGCAGCAGTGGCGAGAAAACGATCAGCTGTACCTGCCCTCGTTTTCTGAGTCAGCCGTGGCGGAGTTGCGGAATACACTCGATTTTCCCCCCAAGGGTGCGCCGAACAAGGGACGGGATGATCCGCAGAATAATGGGCGTTGCTAGTTCACTTTGATCCTGATTCATGAGTACCCCCAACGATTCATCCTTGCTGTTTTCGTGTAGCTAACATCATGCCTAGCCTAGCGCTGGCCGGTTTTTTGGCCGCAGTCATGTTCAAACTGTTTGAGTGAACACTTGTCATGAAGTGTTCGAGTGCAACGCTATGCAACCGATGTGCCGAGATCCAACGGCAGGTGTTGCGCGAGCTATACACACCCAGCGAGTTAATTGACGTTCATCACCGCTTCGATGGTTTGTTCGACTTGCGTTGGCGTCAGTCGACTGCCGCTTCGTCGGGGTGAGCCTCCGATCATATCGCTTCCGCCCCATTGATCCTGACCCGCGGTCGCTGGTTCGGCACGATTCAACGCCAAAAAAATTTGATCCAAGGGGAAATTGATGAACGGCGACATCCTACCCACCGTGTAGTCATAACGACCTCGCGAACACTCTCGCACTGCCACAAAAGCACGAATTCCCTGAGCGAACAGTCTGGTGCGAGCGTACTGGCCGTGTTCGCGGATCATCTGCCATTCGGCTCCGCCGCCGAGCACATCGAAACTTCCGCATAGTTCCCGCTCACCGCCTTCGCCGCGTGCGAGGAGTGACATTCGGTCAACCGTTTCCTCGATCAAACGCTGCATTTCTTCGCGATTCATTCGCGCGAGTGCACCCGAATTTCGAGCATGGTCATACAACTCGAATACCCATGCTTGTTTGCGGATGTTCACGCGGTCCGGGTTTATGGGAATTGCTCCGGCGGTCGAGTCCATTAGGTCTTCGATGATGACAAGTTGCGAGATCTCCATCTCGACATTCAGATTAGGCACTTCGTCGGCATGGGTCAGCAGCCAATACGCCATGCAGACGTCCTGATCGCAATCGTTGACGAAAACATGTGCAAACGCTTGGCCGTCTTCGCAAAAACTGTCAAACAACCCCAACAAAATGGCAACCAACACCTGACCCGATGTACTGCGGGTTGCTAGTCGGTTGACGCCACAATGGTGGTCGAAATTTGCGTAAGGTCCGCTGGGATCGTACGCGGGTGGACCGTTGACGTATCCATCCAATGCGATTGATTTAGGTGGATTTTCACGACAGAAATCTTGCCAACTCTTTTCGACTCCCGGTTCAACATGTAGTTCGATCCTCGGACACATGATTCGATACCAGGAGCAAGAAATTCGGGCATTAAATTTACTCGCAAAATTCGCAAGTAGGATGCGACGTAGGGATTTGGCGAGCGTCGCGATCCGCGGCTACTGGATTGTACACCAGTGCTAGTCGATGCTGGGGACACTTTCGTTCGATACGACCCAGCCTTCAACTGCACTAGCCTCTGATATATTGGATCCTGGCGAGCGCTTGGCAAAAACCTTAGTATACCGATGTTTATGGTGGGGCCGGGATCGTCGTTCTGGCAACGATGATTGACAAGATTTCAGCGTGGGACATGAATACGGCATCATCACTTCAGAACCGTGACGAGCGGACGGACGACCAATCGCCATGGGATTTCCGCTTGCTTTTCGATCGTTCTCCGGTCGGAGTTTACGTGGTCCAGTCGGGACAGATTCGCTACGCCAATCCAGCGATGGGCGATTTGTTAGGCCGAGAGCCGAAGACGATTGCCAACAATTCCCTGTTGAGCTTCATTCATCCCGATGATCGGTCAATGGCGGAAGAACATCGGCAGCAGCAAGGTGCCGAAACCGAGGCGACGCGTTTTCTGACGCGTATTGTTCGCGCCGACGGGACGATCGCAACTGTCGAGATGATGGAATCGCCATTGCAGGATGAATCACTCGCGAGCCCATCGGACGACGCCGTCATGGTTGGCGTGATGATGGATGTCACCGCGCACCGCCAAGCAGACTTGGAAATTCAGGAGCGGCTCGGATTCGAACAGTTGCTTGCCAATCTTTCGGCCGGATTTGTTAATCTGCCGTGTGATCAAATCGATAGCCGGATCGACGCAAGTTTGAAGGCGCTCGTGGAGTTTCTCGGCAACGATCGCAGCACCTTTGTCGAATTCGGGGACGATGACGATTATGTGATGGTATCCCATTCGTACGCCGTACCGGGGTGCCCGCGGTTTCCAATTGGTCCCTTCGCTGTCGCCCACCTGCCTTGGTTCATCAACCAGTTCCGCAGTGGTAACCGTGTGTTTGTGCGTCGCATCCCGCAGGATTTTCCTGTTGATGCGGTGAAAGAGCGAGAGCATTGTCTGCAGCAAGGAATCCAATCGAATGTTACGGTGCCGCTCAAGGCAGGTGGTGAATTGCTGGGCGGGCTAACGTTTGCGTTCCTCCGCAAGCAATGCGAGTGGCCCCGCGAGATCATGTCGCGATTGGATTTAGTCGGCGGCGTGTTTGCCAACGTGCTCTTGCGGCGCCGCAACGAGGAAGTATTACAGAAAACGATGGAGGAGAACCTGCGACTGCGGCAGCAGTTGGAACAGGAAAATCTGTACCTTCGCGAACAGGCCGTCCTGAAGCACCATCATGGCAAAATTGTCGGACACAGCGACGCGATCACACGAGTGCTTGCGGATGTCGAGCGTGTGGCGACGACCGACGCGCCGGTCTTGTTGACCGGCGAGACCGGGACGGGCAAGGAATTGTTGGCACAAACGATACACGAGCTGAGTGATCGCAAGAACCGGCCCATGATTGTTGTCAATTGTGCTTCGCTGCCAGCCACGCTGATCGAAAGCGAGTTGTTTGGCCGTGCTGCGGGGGCCTACACCGGCGCCGCGTCGGCGGCGGTCGGTCGCTTTGAATTGGCCGACGGCTCGACGCTGTTCCTCGATGAGATCGGCGAATTTCCGCTGGAATTGCAGGCGAAACTGTTGCGAGTCTTACAGGATGGTCGATTCGAGCGATTGGGAACCGCCAAAACAATCTCGGTCGATGTGCGGATCATCGCGGCAACCAACCGTGACTTGGAAGCGGCCACACGCAAGAATCTGTTTCGATCGGATCTCTTTTATCGGTTGAACGTCTTTCCCATCTGCGTGCCACCGCTACGAGAACGATGTGAGGACATCCCGCCGCTGACCTGGGCCTTCGTCGAGGCGTTTGGGCGGCGAATGGGCAAGTCCATCAAAAGTATTCCACGCAAAACGATGAAGCAGCTGCAAAGCCACGACTGGCCGGGCAACATCCGCGAATTGAGTAATACCATTGAACGCGCGATGATCCTTGCCAACAGCGACACGCTGCATATCGAAACCCCGGCAACGTCACGTGATGCTGCGGACCGTCAGAAAACACTTAAGGAAGTCGAGCGGGATCAAATTCTGTTCGTGCTCGAGAAAACGGGATGGCGGATTCGCGGAAGCGGTGGCGCGGCCGAATGTTTGGACATTAAGCCAACCACGCTCGAGGCACGGATGGCAAAGCTGGGAATCAAGCGACCCAATCAATAGATCCCGCTATCCGCAAACTTGGATACGGTCGTCGCGAAAGTCGTAATCAGTTTGCTGATTTTGTGAGCCGCGACGCGATCACGGTCCATTCAATACCCGGGGGCTTTCTGCCCACGGTTCACCGCTATGTCTTGCATTGCGCTACATCGATAGGCCGAGCGAAATGTGAAGTTTCAGGGGCTATCTCCAATATATTGGTGAAACTCCATCTTTTGGAGCTGCTGTTTGGATCGTGACGTTTGTTTCTGATTTCTCTTAACCTGTTGTTACATCGGGGCTTGCAGCTTATTTCATCACGAATTGTGCATCCGGCATGGCCCTTGCTAACTACCTAGTCGGCTCAAATTGAATTGGGGCTGTTGATGCAACGCGTTGATGGGGAACGACGAGGTAGGGGTAGGCCGTATGATCCAAGCCGTGTTACGAGTCGTGGCGCCACCGGACAAGCGTGATGAGATCCTTCAGGTCTTTTGCTGTTTGTCTGGTCCCACCGAGGTAACAAAGGGATGCCGGCTTTGTCGGGTGCTTCGCGATCTCAGTGAGGATGACGCGATCACGTATTGGATGCAGTGGGAAACACGCGAGGATCTTGAAGTTCACCTTCGATCGGAACGATTTCAGAAGCTTTTGCCTTACATCGAAATGTCCTTGGAGCCGCCTGAGGTCGAGGTCAGTAACGTGGACCGAATAGGCGGGATTGAGTTCGTCGTGTCAGCGATCCGCACGCCACATCAATAAGAGAATCGTGGAGTCTTTTTACCGAGAGGAATTAACATGAGGGTTAAACAAGTGAAATCAATGACGGTTGCACTCATGTCAGTGACGTGGACGGCGCTGCTGTGCATGGCGCCCGTGTCCGCAGATCAGGCTTCCGACGAGGCGGCAATTCGTAAAGAAGTCGAGGCGTATGTCACGGCGTTCAACCAGGGGAACGCCAAGGCCTTGGCTGCCATGTGGTCGCCTGAAGCGGTGTATACGAATCCATTGTCCGGAGAACAGGTCGTGGGTCGCGAGGCAATTGAGCAGCAATTTGCCGCGATTTTTACTGAAAACCAAGGTGCCAAACTGGCTGCGACGACCAATGCCATCCAGTTCATCTCGCCCGGTGTCGCACTGGAGCAGGGAACGGCGATGGTCAGCCGCGAAGGGAAAGAACCTGAGGAATCGGGATACCAAGCGGTTTATGTGAAGCAAGACGGCAAATGGTTGTTGGACCGCGTTAGTGAAGAAGAGATTCCCGTTGCTGTTTCGAGTCCCAATCGTCTCGAAGAGCTGGATTGGTTGATCGGTACGTGGATCGACGAAGACGACGAGGCGCGAATTGTATCGAGCTACCGATGGACGAAGAATCGAAACTTTATCAGCCAGATGTTCTCGCTGACGATCGGAGATCGGATTGAGCATTCAGGAATGCAGATCATCGGTTGGGACCCGGCCGCAGAACGGATCCGCTCGTGGGTGTTCGACTCAGACGGTGGGTTTGGGGAAGGCGTGTGGGACCAGCACGACAAGGCATGGCATATTCAAGCCACCGGAACGCTGCCCGATGGAAGCCAGTCCAGCTCGACCAACATCGTCACCTACGTGGATGACAATACATTTACTTGGCAATCGGTCAATCGGATTGTCGATGGCGAGTTGTTGCCGAATGTCGACGAGGTTGTGGTCGCCAAACAAGTAGGACAAAGCGAGTGAACCCGTGTAACGATGTTGCGATCGATAATCGCAACTTGATTTCTGTGTCTAATGCGTTTGCGCTGGCCATAGTTGAACCATCCTTTTCGCCAATGGAAGTACTCTGATGAAACGTGCATGTTTGTTCGTCGCCGTTGTCGCGATGTGCCTCTGGGGGGCGACTGATCTCTTTGCTCGAGGAGTCCGCGGTGGCGGTCGTGGCGGAGGCGGAATTTCCCGCGGTGGCGGAGGCTTCAGCGGTGGCGGCGTTTCTCGCGGCGGCGGTTATTCCCGATCGATGAGTCGCACTCCGTCGATAAGCCGCACCCCTTCGATGAGTCGGCCCAGCTATTCGCGGCCCTCCATGCCGAGCTCTCGCCCCAGCGTCTCGCGTCCGAGTCTCTCGTCGCCTGGCGTGGCTTCGCGGCCCAGTACCTCGCGGCCCAGTACCTCGCGGCCCAGTACCTCGCGGCCCAGTACCTCGCGGCCCAGTACCTCGCGGCCCAGTACCTCGCGACCCAGTACCTCGCGACCATCGTCGCGGATCTCGCTCCCGTCTTCCTCCTCAGGTCTCGGCTCGCGTACTGGCACAGGCTCGCGTACTGGCACAGGTTCGCGTCCTGGTATTGCCACCCGGCCAAGCCAAGGTGGGCGACCAAGTTCCAGCGAACTACGAAACTTCTTGGATTTGCCAGCTGCGGGCGGCGCGCGTCCAAGTCAGCTGCCTTCATCGCGTCGCAGCAATCTAGCCAGCGGCATTGCTGGGGGTGTGGCTGGAGGCTTGGCGGGAAGTGCGGCAGCCGACTTCCTTCGCGACTCCGGTCCGCGGGCGGGAACTCTTCCGGCTGAACGTCCCGGCATCGGTGATCGACCCGGCATCGGTGATCGACCTGGCATCGCCGACCGCCCGTTGGCCGACAATCGGCCGGAACGAATCGAAAATCGTGGTGACCGCCAGGAAATTCGCTCGGACCGTCGTGACGAGATCCGCGACCAAATCGATGATACTCCGATTCGTGATTTCTGGTCCGATCATCCACTCTGGGGTAGCTGGGCCATCACGCGTCCTTATCGATGGGCTGCCTGGGGAGGTGTTAGCGGTTGGGTTAATTACGGCTGGTCCGAGCCAGTGTATTACAACTACGGCGAA
Source organism: Rhodopirellula maiorica SM1 (assembly GCF_000346295.1). Lineage (GTDB taxonomy): Bacteria > Planctomycetota > Planctomycetia > Pirellulales > Pirellulaceae > Novipirellula > Novipirellula maiorica. The sequence goes on from NZ_ANOG01000984.1 coordinate 21,933, forward strand.
AACATTTATTACCAAGAAGGGTCTGTCTACTACGGTGATCAGGTTGTGGCGACCGAGCAGGAATACGCCGAGCAAGCCGAAGAAATTGTTGCGAGCGCCCCCGAAGTCGCCGCAGATGAAGGTGAATGGATGCCGCTTGGTGTGTTTGCGCTGACGCCCGAGGTCAAGAATCGGGGCCGGATCCGACGTTGTTCCTGCAATTGGTGATCAACAAGCAGGGTGTCATTTCCGGTACGCTGAACAACACTGCCACCGACAGCACACAGACCATCGAAGGTATGGTGGACAAAGATCACAGCGTTCCGCATGGAACGTCAAGGCAAGGCGCGGCCGATC
>NZ_ANOG01000985.1 GCF_000346295.1 Rhodopirellula maiorica SM1
ATGTTTTTCGCAGCATCGTTGTGTCTTGGGATCCGACGGCGCTAGCCCAATGCCATCTACTTTGGCACTAAACGGGTGGCGTTTGTAGCGGTGCGGCGCAAGCCGCCCGGTCAAAATCGAACGTTTTACTCGCTGCAACCGGGCGGCTTGCGCCGCACCGCTACCCAAAGTAGATGGCATTGGGCGCTAGCCGCTGCGTTATCGCTTCGCTTTTTAGGTAGCTAAGCAGCTAGGCAACATCGAGGTGGTCCTGCCAAACTCCTTTTGCACGAAGTAGTCGTTCCACTAATTCTCGCACCGCCCCGTGGCCGCCCTGTTTTTGCAGCACCCAGTGAGCCGCTTCGCGTGCGTCGGTGGCGGCGTCGGCGGGGGATACCGCCAGTGCCACCCGCTTCATCACGGCAATGTCCGGCAAATCGTCGCCGATATAGCAGACGTGTTCTGGACGGCATCCGATGGTGTCAAACAGTGATTGCGCGGCAGGCCATTTTTTTCGAACCCTTGGGCAACATGCTCAATCCCCAGCTCGGCAGCTCGTTTTTTGACCGCGTTTCCTTGACGTGCCGACAAGATGGCAAACGAGAATCCAGACCGCATCCACAGTTTGATTCCCAAACCATCACGAACGTGAAATCGTTTGGTTTCGACACCATGGTCGTCGTAGACAATGCGTCCATCGGTCATCACGCCATCGACATCGGAAATGATGCAGGTGATCGGTTCGGCAATCGATGCGTCGGTAGAAAGCTTGGTAGGCATATACGAGGGCTACTGGTTGAAACTTAAGATTGCGGGTTCGTCTTGGGGGCCCAACATGCCTGCGATGTCCGTGATGTCAATCAATCCAATCGGGCGGCGTTGATGATCCAGTACCGGCAGCTCGCTAATTCGACGACGTGACATGATTGCCAATGCATCTTGCAGTAGCATGCCGCTCGATGCGGTGGTCGGATTTGCGGTCATGCGGTTAGCGATGGTCTCATCCAACGCAATGTCGTTGCGAGTTTCTAGAATGCGTGCCAGGTCGCTGTCGGTAAAAATACCGACCAACTGTTTTGATTCGTTGACCAACATCACGGCGCCCGTGCGGCGACCATTTTTCGAAGCACGCACCATGGCTTCACGCACCGTGATGTCGCTGGTGGCAATCCGGCAAGCATCCAAACCTCGCATGATCTGGTCCACTGTCGCCAATTTGCGTCCCAAGGCACCGCCCGGATGGAATTTGGCAAAATCTTGAGGCGTGAAGCAACGCAGTCGACTCGCCAGCATCGCAATTCCGTCTCCGACCGCCATCATGACCGCGGTGCTCGATGTCGGTGCCAGTCCGTTCGGGCAGGCTTCGTTGTGTTTTCCGATCGCTACGGTACAAGTTGCTGCCGCAGCCAGTGGATTGTCGTTGGTCGCAGTGATCGCGATCAAGCCCGCGGAATGTTCACGAAGATGCGGCGCGATGCGGACCACCTCCTCGCTACGTCCCGAATTGGAGATTGCCCACACCAAATCGTGCGGTCGCACGCGTCCAAGATCGCCATGGACCGCTTCGGACGGATGCAGGAAATGAGCGGGGGTGCCAGTGCTAGCAAGCGTGGCGACTAATTTTTTTCCCACCAAGCCTGCTTTTCCGACGCCCGTGACCATCACCGACCCCTCGCACTGGGAGGTCATTTCTGCGGCGCGGACCGCGTCGGCCCCCAGCGTATTGGCGGCCGATAGAATCGCATGTCCCTCGATCGAGACGATTTCACGCAACATGCGCAGCCGTTCAATCAGCGTTTCGGGCAGCGAAACGCTGGTCGCGGCGGATGAAGTGGCGAGGGGAAGTTTTTCAGCTGCGGACACGTCGATACCTTCCTTGGTACTTCGAGGCCGTTCAATCAGAACAGGGCAAGAGTGGGAGCCGATCCTAACGAGAATAGAGCGATCAAGCCAAGAGGAGATCGGCCGTCAGTTTTTGATCGCTTCGATGCAAATGGACTTTGACGCACCGCCCCGGAAGTTCTCCTGGCCTCAGCCCGAGGGACTGAGGCCAAGAAAACCAATGAAATGGAGGGTGGGCAGTCCGGTCGTTTGTTCGGATCCAGTGACGGTTCCTCGCAAATGATCAGACCGTTGTCTCGGCACGATCCAAGTCGCTCGACATGCCCTTCGCACTGCGGCTCAGGACCGGACCAGCGTGATCGCGGCTCGCTCGTGATCAAGCGACTTGTTGACCAAGTCACGACGAATGGCAGCAAGTGGGTTGAGGTCGCCCGATTGCAAGCATCCTCGCAAACGGTCCCCCAATACATTTTGTGTGCCGCCGTCGAGCCGCATACCTTGATTGTATGCTAGCAATGTTTCGCCAGGCAGCAGCGAAAACGAATCGAGGGTGGGGCGGGCGGCCAAGTGAGTTCCGAGCGGTTCGCTGCGGCCATCGATCAGCGGGCGGTAACCATAGCGGCTGCTGATCATCGCCATCATGTCGCCACACGATGCAAAATTGCCTTCGCCGGTTTCGGGATCGATGTGCAGGTACAGCATCGACATCAATTGGTCGCCGGCATTGGTTTGCCAGAGGGTGTCGTTGATCCGTTGCAGCATCTGGGAAACCGTGTGACGATAACTGCTGTGCGCCGTGACCGCGGCTCGCGCGACAGCGGTTTGAATCGCGCCGCGAACGGTTCGATCGGGCGAGTCGGCCATTGCCATCATCAACGTTCCGTCGGGCAACACATCCCAGGTGTGGAATCCAGTCGCCCACGATTGTGGCGATTCAATCAGCCCATCGGCACGCCATCCCGGTGCCAAGTCGTTGCCGATCGGCAAACTCAAGTGTTGCCATTCGCTAATGTCGCGGACGGAATCTTGTTGGTTGCTTGATGGATTTTGTCGCTGATCGATTGCGGCACGCGACAATTCTACGCTCAGGTGCGATGCCGCTAATCGTCCCGCAGCCGCTTCCGCTTTGCCGAACGTGCGAACCTCGTCGCTAAAAATCCAAAGCGTTCCAATCGGTACTTCTTCGTCGGTGATCGCTGCACAGATCCCTGCGGCAAACGGTTCGGGGCTGTTCCACGTATCGATTCCTCCGGCCAGGAAGTTGTCTGCGGTGACAACGCCTCGCACCATTGCTTCGAGATCGCCGCGACTGCCTCGCAGTTCACGCGGTGATTCTTCGATTCGACTCTCAGGCAGCCCATGGGTCGCTCGCGCCTTCAAAATTTGCGTGTCTTCATCGAGCAGGTACATTGCGGCGGCGCTACAACCGGTGGCTTCGCACGCATTTTGTAAGATCGCTTCGATGTTTTTCAATAGCTTGGATTGAAGGTCCGCTCCGGGGACAATCGCGGCGCGAGCGGCCAATTCCATTTCTTGTCGACGTAGCGATTCACGTGATCGATGGAGTTGGTTGGCCAGCATTGCCGCGGATTCCGCCAATCGCAACGCACTGGTTTTGGTTACCGTGGGAGACGAATCACTCGGGTCCGAGATCGTATCGGTGTTCACGCTTGGCAACAGCTCGATCTCGTTGCCGGTGCGCCGTCGCGAAGGATCGATTCGCCAACCAGTGGCGTCGCCAAAGACATGCCAGAAATGTGAAACCACATCGGCTGATGGATCAAGATCAGGCGCGGCGGGCGAGGCGGGACCTTTGTGGATACGCAAGTAGTTGGGGATAGTCTTAGTCACGTTCATCGATGCTCTGGAGTGGATGGGATCGCTGAGAAACGGTGGGTGGCGATCCATGCCAGAGTGAGAATTACGCAGGGCGGGGCAACGTTATCCATCGCTGCCCTAACCGAGATCGGCAAGGCGGCATGGATTTACTAAGCCGAATGACTGATAAGAATTACGGAAATTACCAAGTCGCCGGCGCAACATGGATCATCGGCAAATTCCACAAAATCAATCGATCGTTTATCGCTCCGCGATCCGAACGTGTTCATCTCGCCCATCGCTTTCGCTTCCCGCCGGATCTGCGTCGCTATCGCGACTTGATCCGGCCTACATCGAAGCAGGTAGGCAGGGATTTTTGGGTGAAATCCCGTGAGCCGTTTGGACGCTAGCGGCTTGTTGATTTAATCGAAATGCAAATCGCATTGGTGAGCCGAGGGCCGTAAGAGAACGTCCGGTTTAGGCCAGAGGCCGATACATCCTCTGCCGTGGCCGTAAGGCCACGGGATGTAGCGAATGAGCATTCTGGTAAGGCACCGGGCAATGCGTGGAACCCGGCTGCTGACGCGCGAGCGGCTCATTAAATCCACAGCCCGCAAGCGGCAAAACGCGACGCTGTGAAGCATTTCTTTTTATACGGAAAACGCGAATTCACTGTAGCGAAAGTCGCAGAGACTTTCGGCCACGCCAGTAAAGCCGAAACTCTCT
>NZ_ANOG01000986.1 GCF_000346295.1 Rhodopirellula maiorica SM1
CCTCTTTAGGTTTCAAGGCGAAGCTGGTCGTCGCTTTTCTACCAGCGGATTGTTCGTTGGTGCGTAAGCGGTTTCCGTTTGCTTTCCATCCAGCTGCGAGCAATTCCATTGCGAAACCTTACTCTTGGCGTTCTGATCGTCTCGGGCGGCACTTTGGCCGCGTTGCCGTTTCGTCGTGCCCCTGAAATTGTTGCCCCCGAAACCATCGACCAGATGCCGGGATCGTCGGTGAATGCGCAAACGTCTGCGGGGACGGTCGAAAATCATTTTTCGCAGGGAGCTGCTCCGTCTTATGGATCGCCGGTGCCACCGAGTTTGCGTACCGATCTGACCGAAGACTTGGTTCTCGAAACGACCACGATTGAAGCGATGGACACTGAATCATTCGATTCATTCTCGTGGAACAAGCCACACGCCTCTGAATCGTGGCCGAGTCGACGTCATCAGTCGTACAAGCCGCTGACGTACGAAGATTTGGCGGTGCCAATTTCGCGGCCCGATGTCATCCAAGATCGATTTAATGCCACGGCATCGGCACAGCAACATACCGAACAGCAGTCGCGGGACGCCGACAAAGTGGTTGTGAAAATGCAGCCGATGGAAGCCGGAGTGTCCAACGAACCGTGGCCGCGTCAAACGTCTGGCGAGGACGGCTATGGGACCGTCGCTGGCACATTGGCCGCGGCCGATGCCGAAGATCGGTTCAAGGGAAGTCAGCGGTTTGCCCAAATCGATGCGATGCGAAACAGTGCAACCAGCGGGGGGCAACCCTCACCGCAAACGTCCACCACGGCCACAGTGGCAGCGCCGCGTCAAAACGCAACGCTGGCAAGCAGTCCGCGGCGTGAACTCGAGCCCACTCTGCCCCCGCCAACCCAGCGACCGGCTGAGCAAACGAGGCAATGGATCACCCAGCCGAATTGATCGTGCTGATTTCGTTGTCGCTAATTCATTGTCATTGATCGCTCCGCAATCAAAACGCGATGTGCAAACGAAGCGACCAACACACATCCCCCCCTTTCACACTCACCGAGGGGGATGTTTTCCCGCCGTCGAAAGATTCCAATGAACGCCGTCACATCTCAGTGATCCAAACGATCTTCTCTTCTCCTCGCGGTCTTTCGGTGCGCTGATGTCAAAACTGTTTCTGCTGTTGTCGTTCCTCTGCATCGGTGCCACCGTCGCGGGTAGCAATCCGCTCGCCGCCGAAACGAAGCGTGATTCCATCAACGTGCCTCCGGTGCTGTTGCAAATGATTCGCGATTCAGCGATCCAAGCTGAGTTGAATTTGAGCGAAGACCAGATCGCGTCGCTGCGTGAAACGCTGGTCAAGGTCGATGGTCCTTGGTTCCGCTCTCGAAATCTTCCGTCCGCCGAGCAGCGTCCGATCGTCGATCAGTTGACACAGGCACTTGCATCGCGGCTGGATACCATTCTCGACCCTTCGCAAGCATCACGACTGGATCAACTCGTTTCGCAAGCACTTGGAACACGAATGGTGCTGCGTGAAAAGGTGCAAGCGAGTCTGCAAATCAACGAGGCGCAGATGCAATCGCTCGTTGAAACCTTTGCTCACACCGACGCCCGGTCACTCGAGTTACAGCAGGCGATGGCAGCGGGCGAGAAGACCGCGGACGAAGTCAACAAAACGCTCGCGGACCTAAAGGCGGCCGAGCGAGAAAGCTTGCTGGAAATTCTGACTAATATTCAGCGGTCCAAGATCGGAGCGTTGACGGGAAAGCCGTTCGATTTCGCGAGCATCAAACGGACGTTTCCGCTGGCGCCGGAATTGCGAAGTGATGGAGCCAAGTGGCTCGATGGCACTCCGGTGACGCTGCAGCAATATCGGGGCAAAGTGGTGGCGGTTCATTTCTATGCGTTTCAGTGTATCAACTGTAAACGCAATCTGCCGCACTACACCGCTTGGCACGACGATTATGCCGACGACGGATTGGTGGTGATCGGTATCCAGACCCCCGAACTATCATCGGAGCGAAACTTTGACAACGTCCGTGCCGCAGCCAAGGCCGAAGGAATCGAATACCCCGTCATGCTCGATGCCGAATCGGCCAATTGGAAATCGTACAACACAACGATGTGGCCAACTGTTTATTTGATCGATAAAGAAGGCTTTGTTCGCCGTTGGTGGCAGGGGGAAATGAATTGGCAGGGCACGCCGGGCGAGCAACAAATGCGGACCACAATCGAAGCCCTACTGTCCGAATAGTCGTTGTTAGCGAGTCAATGTTAGCCGGATATTTTCCCAATCACTTGCCGCCCCCTGCGTCGTAGCTATAAAACCTGCCTCGCTGGTGGTACACTCAATCCATCCTGTTTGCTTTGGCCATCCTGTTTGCTTTGGTTTTTACCTCAGAGAGTTTTAGAGATATGTCGAGTCAGTTTGAGCGTCTTCGCGGAGCCCGGTGTCTTGTTACCGGCGGTGCTGGGTTCATTGGATCGCACCTTGTCGACGCGCTGCGTGGTGCTGGAGCCACCGTCCGTGTGCTGGACAATTTCAGCACCGGATTTGAGCACAACCTCGAGCACACCAAGGCCGACGATGGAGTCGAAGTCATCAACGGCGATGCATCCGACGCCGATTGTGTCCGTCGTGCCACCGCAGATATTGACTATATTTTTCATCACGCCGCGATGGCCAGCGTACCTCGCAGCATGCGAGAACCAGCGTTGTGTCACGCATGGTGCGCCACCAGCACGGTCGAGCTGCTAAAGAGTGCTGCAGAAAACGGAGTCAAACGGTTGGTGTTGGCGTCGACCAGTGCGGCGTACGGCGATTCGCCGTTTGTATCCAAACGCGAATCCGATCCGGTCGCCCCGTTGTCGCCTTATGCTGCCGCAAAATTGGCGGCTGAGTCTTATTGCCAGGCGTTCTATCGCGGGTTTGGCTTGGAAACGGTTGTGCTCCGCTACTTCAACGTGTTTGGGCCTCGCCAAGATCCCAAGAGCGAATACAGTGCGGTGATTCCACGTTTTGTTTCGATGATCCTTTCAGGCGACCGTCCGATCATCTACGGGGACGGCGAACAATCACGCGACTTTGTTTACGTTCGTGATGTGGCTCGAGCAAACATGTTGGCAGCAACCTCGGCCGACGCTCCCGGCGGCACCTTCAATATCGGTCGCGGTGAGCGAACGTCGCTGCTGATGTTGCTGAACTCGTTGCGTGACATTCTCGGCCAAGGCATCGACCCGATTCACGAGCCACCGCGTGCCGGCGACGTTCGTGATTCGCTTGCGGATATTAATGTTGCACGAAATCGGCTCGGTTTTGAGCCTCAGGTTACGATCGATCAAGGACTGGAAATGAGCGTTGATTTCTATCGCAGCTTGGTCGTAAATGCTTGAAATTTGCCTAGTTTAGGGCGTGTTGACGTGCGAAATTAGGCGGTTACTCCTCCCCACTCTTTCGTTTAGCCCCACTCTTTCGTATAGCGAAGTGAAACCATGAGCAACGACAATCCCTATTCACAGCCCCAACAACCGCAGCAACCGTATCATCAACCGCCTGAGAAATCGGGTGGAATGTCAACGATGGCGATCGTCGGGATCGTGTTGGCGGTGGCATTCGTCGTGATGTTGGTTTGTGGCGGAGTCCTTGTGGCGTTGCTATTGCCCGCCGTGCAATCAGCACGCGAAGCGGCTCGGCGGATGTCGTGTTCCAACAATATGAAGCAGATCGGTTTGGCGCTGCACAACTACCACGCGACCTACAACACGTTGCCTCCCGCCTACACCGTCGATGCCAACGGTCGCCCGATGCACAGTTGGCGTTCGATCATCTTGCCCTTCATGGAGCAGCAAGCTCTGTATGAACAAATCGATTTTTCAAAGCCGTGGGACGCACCCGAGAACCAGGCGGTGTCGCTAACAGTCGTTCCTTCGTACAGTTGCCCTTCGACGACGGTGGATCCGACGATGACCACGTATGTCGCTGTCGTGCATCCGCAAGGAATTTTTTCGGGTTCGACCGCGGTAGCGTTCCGCCAAGTCACTGACGGTTTGGCCAACACCGTGATGGTGATCGAAGCCGATTCCGGGAACGCGGTCAATTGGATGAGTCCTGATGATAGCGATTTGCAAGCCTTCTTGGCGGCCGGAACGGCGCGTGACCAAGGCGGACACGCCGGCGGAGCCAACGTGTTGATGGCGGATGGTGCGGTGCAGTTCATGACCGATGCCACCGATCAAAACTTGCGAAAAGCGTTGGTCACCAAGGATGGCGCCGAGCAAGTGGGAAGCGGTTTTTAGTGATCGCGGTGGTGTTCTTCCGCCGAACCAGACTCGGCGGAAAGGGATGTCACGTAAAACATTCCTCAACGTCGACGCCGTCGAGATTAATCGCAACCACGACGCTTTGAAAAACTCACTCGTCCTCATCGGGGGGCGAGAGCTTGCTGACAAAGTTTGCGACATCCTCTTCGCTCAACCGTTGACGTGTCTGGTTTAACATGAATGCGAAATGGGCTTGTCCTTGTTTGCTCGATGGAAATCCGATGTTGTCGCCCGTTTTTTCGTCATTGGATGTCGCCAATTTCTTGCCTGACGCATCCAAGATGGCAAACCACGGAATGCCTCCCTTGGCACCCTCTCGCATTTCTTTCATCAGTTCGTAGGCGCCCTCCCAGCGGTGGTCCATCTTGACCAGGATAAAATCCTCTTCCCACTCGCGGTTTTCGGCGAGGAAGCCGGATAATCGGTGGCACGGTCCACACCATGTTGCCGTTTCTTGCACGATCACGCATTTGTTCTCTTTGGCCGCCTTCGCCAACGCCTGCCCAAGTAATTCATTGGCATCGTGTTTTTCCACATAGTAATTGCCAAGTACTTTTAGCAACATTTCTTTGGACAGTTCGTCGCCATCGCACACCGCAGCGGAGTCGACGGTCGCGACCTTCTTGCCCTCGTGATCGAGAATGACCAGTAAAAAGTCTCCGCGTTCTCCTTCGATCGATTCGTCAAGTTCCTCGGCCAACGCCATCGCCGGTTTTCGTTTGTCGTCCTCCGTCGGAATCGCCAGGAACAAATACTCGTCTCTCACTTGACGAAAGTCTTTGTCTTCGTAACGAATCTGCATCAGTCGATGGATACGTGAATCCTCGCTCTGACCAAATACGACAAGCAGATGTTGTTTGACCAGTTTGATCGGTTTGAGTGCTCGCTCGTAACGCTCGATTGGCGTTCCCTTGACCGCAAAGGCAGCGGCGATACGCTCCTCGAGCGTGGGAGGAACATATCGCTTCGGGGGCGGTGGAACTTGCACGTCACCCAGGCTGAGTGTTTCGCCTGATTCCACTTCCCATTTGGGCAGCGAGCGATACAAACCTTCTTCTGTAACGCCAAGGTTGACCGAATACTTTTGACCGCCGACCAGTCCGTCAATTGAAAATTGTCCCTCATCGTCGGTGACAACACTTCCGCCGAACCGTGTGCTCCAGGATCGCCCGGTATCCGAGGGAACATCGATGCCATAGGTGATTTTTTGATTCGGCAAAGGTTCTTTTGTTTCGTTTGCCAGCAATCTGCCGGTAACTGAAGCCGTCGCATGCAGAGAGACATTCAGAGTGGTTTGCTCGGGTGCGACGATGACAACCGCTGCAAGTGTTTTGTCTTGATTTTCGACATGAACGTAGGTCGGTTCCTTGTAACGCATCACGCTAAACGTTCCATCGGTTCCCGTCCTAGCCTGCCAATCTCGCCCACGAAAGTTTTGCGGGACGCCTGCGAGCATCGCGGATGCGACCGCTTCACCGTCCGCCGCAGCGGTGACTTTGCCGGTCAATTTCACCTCGGTACGAAGCACGGTGGAAACGTTGATTTCCAGTTCGGATTGACCGGCAATGTCAAACTCGTCTGCCTTCTCCTGTTCGGGTGGCCGGATGTCGTAATGACCGTCGCCCAAGGCAAACGCAAATTGGCCACCCTCGTCGGTGATCGCGTGGTGATAGTCCATCGGGCGTACCCATTTACGCGAATTATCAGGGTTTCTTAGTTCCACTCCCTCGATCGAATTCAGGTCGGTGCCATATTGGTAAACAATCACACGTTTGTTTGGGATCGGTTCGCCCGTACTCTCGTCCGTCAGCCTGCCGAAAACTCGAGTGGCCTCGCGAAGAACAAAGTTTTTGTTCGTGACGGGCGTATTGGCACGGACAGCGAAACCGGTTTGCGGCGTGGAGGCCCATCGTGGGTCTTTTACTGTGACCAGGTAAATTTGCTCGGGGGCAACGCGGATTTCGTAGTTGCCGTCGGCATCGGTTGTTGCGGTTCCGTAACTATCATCCATCGTGTAACCGTCACCGCGAGCCGAGACCCTGATGTCGGGAACGGGGGGGCCATCGGCATCGGTGACTTTCCCGCCTATGGGGACCAAACGGTCCAGTTGCATCTCAAGCACTCCGTCACCGGTTGCCGGATCATAATTTCCTCGTGTGCGAACGAAATCGTCCGAGGATGGCCAGATTTGAAGTAGCGTCGTATGCCACGACGGAATCCAATCAAAAGCCAATTCTCCGTTGTTGTCGGTGGATTCTGAAAACGCTTCAACAAAGTAGCTCAGATTGAGTTGATCCGGTTGATCTTCTTTTTTCAAAAGCCACACGTAGTTGCGGATCGAGGGAATCGGTTTGCCGCTGTCGTCGGTGATGCGAACTTGTAGCGGTTTTGTACCTTCCAAACGAAGCGTTTCACCGCGGTCGATGGGGAATTCGGGAGTTTCCGTCAACGTGTCCGAACGTTGATGCCGCGGTAACGCATAGACTCGATAATCCAGTCCTTCGTGGTCTTTCCAAGCCACGATCGATTCGATTCGGTCCATTTTAGGAAAGCGGAACGTGACCGAGCCTGAGTCGTCGGTCGTCAAGCCCGTGATCGTATTGGGGAAATTCAGCTGGGCTGCCACCGCAGCATTGCTGACGGGTTTGCCATCGCCGTCAATCACACGAACCGCTGCGGTGGTGGTTTCTGAGAGCTGGATGACCAGGTCTTCGGTTCTAACCTCATCGTTCTCGGTTTTTAATCGCTCGATGGCCAGTTGTTCGCCGTCCGAACTGCTTGTCCGCATCGTGATGCTTGACAAAGCGATTCGGTGGACTTTGATTGGCAACTCAAACGTGCCGTCATCGTTTGTTTTGGCGCGTGCGTCGAGTTTGCCGAGCGGTAAACTCGCATGTACGGTTGCATCTGCCGCCGGGGCTCCAGCGGCCGTCAAGACCTTTCCAGTGATCTGGATCGAGATCCGCTCGTTGTCCTCCGCAGCAGCGGTGGAGGAGGTTAAAAGACAAGCAAGAACAAGGGGAATCCAGAAGATTGTTGCGACGCGTCGCAGCGGCCAGCATGGTCTCATCGCGATGACTTTCGAAGGGAATCGGAATCAGGTTTGCCGTTTAGGAATCTAAACCGCGATTGTAACCGATTCGGTTGCCCATTGTCTCCGCTAGCGGGGCAATGACTCCCCCGACGTGTTACGCGTGATTGACACGGACTGTTTTCATGAGTTGGTCGACCGAATCACCTGCCGTATAGCTGAATTGAATTGTCATCGATTCTCCGTTGGCAATTTGAAACGGAGATTCGATTGGGAGCACTAGGCACTGGTTGGGCCACGTGATCGCTTTTTCCGCCTGCATGTCGATCGAGATCACATTCTGAGTGACAAAGCGTATCGCGTTGACGCGTCCATCACGCAATGCGACGACGTTCTCGTTTACCGCGAACTTCATCGGAATCGATTCGTCGTAGGCGATACTGGCATAGGGCGACAGGTTGGCGAATTCGTTGGTTCGCGGTTGATCCAATCGTGGAGCTTGAAACATCGGAACGGGCGCGTGATAGCCAGCGAAATCAAACGATTGCTCCACGGGTTGAGCCATCAAGATCGATGCTTCGGGTAGAAAACGTGGCAGCGGCCCGCCGTGCGTTTGCCGGTAGTGACGTTTAAATGCTGCGATTACTTGAGCTTGTTTCTCTCGCAGCAGTCCGACGTGAAGCATTTCGCAAACCACGACATCGACCGGTCCGTCGGGAACAAACTCAGCGGCATCCGCGTGGATCACCGTGATTTGATCCTCGAGTCCATTTAATTGAACGAATCGACGCGCCGTCTCGACGAGTTCGGGATTCCGTTCAACGCAGCTGACCGTTGCGCCACAGCGTGCTGCCAGCGACGACAGAATTCCCGTGCCGCCACCGAGTTCAACCACATGCATGCCGGGCCGAACATTCAATTCGATCGCGTCACGAAACGCTCCGACGCGATCTTCGTCTTGCAGCATGTTGTAGTGGTACAATAGCGGGATGTATTGACCAAGCGTTTTCTCTTCGGAGGTCAGCTTGCCTGAGGAAACGGCGTTGTTGGTGCGGTCATCCGTTAACGAAGCGTAAGCAGGACGACGAATTGACGAGGAGGTTTGCATGATGCAGGCAAATTCTAGGGAGAAGAGATTATTGATAGCAGCGGCAGCGAAAAACATGGATCGCATGCGCCGCCACGGCGCGTTCCAAGCGGTGCACGTTAGCGGGATCCGAAGCATCGGCTCAAGATGGATTTACTTCCCAACTTGCCATGCAAAACGGGGCGGCGAGGGATCGGCAGGCCGCAAATCGTACGATGTAAGCCGTTACCACTGAGACGGTTAAGTCCCGCTTGAATGTTTCTTGGGGGGAAGCGTCGGAATTTCACGATTTCGGTTACCAGATAAGTAGTACAGATGGATAGTCTGATTAGCGAAATTTGGCAAACTATTTGAAAGTTATGGGAAAAATCCCCAACAAGATGTAGGTTTGAGGGTAAAGTCGCGGACTTCGAAAAGGACACATGTTGTCACGGTCCTGCGACAGTGCTAATGAACATCCTTATCAGATCGCACTTTTTGGCGGCAGCACCGAATAAAAGAGCTTCGGTCGATCGCTCAATTTCCTCCAAATTCAGCAAACACGATGCCGGAACAAACACTCGAAGTAACCAACGAAAAGATGAGCAGTATCCTGTCGCCGCTCTCCGAAGAACTGCGCCGCCATCTTTACTACACCCTCGGCCATCACAGCGACGAGAGTAATCCACATTACTATTACCGTGCGTTGGCCAACGCCGTACGTGACCGAGTCACCGAGCATTGGCGGACCACTCGCGAGCGTTTTTCGAACACCGATGAACGCTGTGTTCACTACTTTTCGCTCGAATTTCTGTTGGGCCGCTCGCTGAACAATGCGGTTCAGAATTTGGAACTCGACGATGCCACTCGCGAAGCGCTTCATCAATATGGTGTTGCGTTAGAAGAGGTTGCCGAACAGGAACCTGATGCAGGGCTCGGTAACGGAGGCCTGGGGCGATTGGCAGCTTGCTTCTTGGACAGTTGCGCTAACTTGCGTTTGCCTGTGACCGGTTATGGCATCCGCTACGAATTTGGAATGTTTCACCAAACGATCGAAAACGGACGTCAAGTCGAAGGACCGGATCACTGGTTGCGGGACGGCAACCCTTGGGAAATCGAACGTCACGAAGATGCAAAGACGATCCGCCTCTACGGACACACCGAACGTTATCTTGATGATACCGGTAACATGTCGATTCGTTGGGTGGGGACCAACGATTTGTTGGCAATTCCATATGACATGCCGATTCCCGGTTTCAAGAACGAAACCGTCAACACGCTGCGTTTGTGGAAAGCCGAAGCCACCGATGTCTTCGATCTTGAGGAATTTAACTCGGGGAACTATCCCGATGCTGTGGTGCAAAAGAATAATGCCGAGCAAATTTCGATGGTGTTGTATCCCAACGACGCCAGCGAAAACGGCAAAGAATTGCGGTTGAAGCAGCAATATTTTCTCAGCTCCGCCAGCTTGCAAGATGTATTGGAGCGGTGGGTTGCCAAGCACGGCAACGACTTTACCGATTTTGGTCGCAAGAATTGCTTCCAGCTCAATGATACCCACCCCGCTTGCTCGGTTCCCGAGTTGATGCGGTTGTTGTTGGACGTGTACCACTTGGATTGGGATTCGGCGTGGAAGATCACGACTCAGTGCATGGCGTATACCAATCACACGTTGCTTCCCGAAGCGCTCGAGCGATGGAGCGTGGCGTTGTTCAGCCGCTTGCTGCCTCGCTTGTTGGAAATCATTTACGAGATCAACATACGATTTTTGGCCGAGGTCAAAGAGAAATTCCCCGATGACGTCGCGGTACTGCGTCGGATGTCGCTTGTCGAAGAAGGCGACCAACCTCATATTCGCATGGCTTATTTGAGCATCGTGGGAAGCTTTTCGGTCAACGGCGTTGCCCATCTGCACACCGAATTGCTGAAGAGCGGATTGTTCTCGGACTTCTACAAACTGTGGCCCGAGAAGTTCAACAACAAGACCAATGGGGTAACGCAGCGTCGATGGTTGTCGCACTGTAACCCCGGATTACGTGACTTGTTGAATGACACGATTGGCACAGGATGGGAGTCGGATCTGAGCCAGATCGAGAAGTTGGTTCCATTCGCCGAGGATGCGGAGTTCCGCAAAAAATGGCGCAGCGTGAAGCTGGAAAACAAGGAACGATTGGCGAAATACGTCAAGACACACACGGGCGTTGAATTCAACACCGATGCGATCTTTGACGTGCAAGTCAAGCGGATTCACGAATACAAACGACAACTGCTGAACGTGCTGCATGTCGTGCATCTGTACGACCGCATTCTGCGTGGCGATACCAAAGACATGGTGCCACGCTGTGTGTTGATCGGCGGTAAAGCGGCACCGGGGTACCACGTCGCCAAGTTGATCGTGAAGATGATCAACAACGTCGCTTCGGTGATCAACGCCGATCCAAAGACGGAAAACTTGTTGCGTATGGTCTTCTTCCCGAACTACCGCGTTTCGTCGATGGAGATCATTTGCCCGGGCACTGAATTGTCCGAGCAAATCTCGACTGCCGGCAAAGAAGCGTCGGGAACCGGGAACATGAAATTCATGATGAACGGGGCTCTGACAATCGGAACGCTCGATGGTGCGAATATCGAAATCCGCGAGAAAGCGGGTGCCGAGAACTTCTTCTTGTTTGGCTTGGACGAAAACGGGGTTCAGGAAGAGAAAAAGAACTACGATCCGAATTCAATCATCGCGGCCGACGAAGACATTCGGAGGGTGATGGAAATGGTCGAGGGTGGGGTGTTTAATCACCACGAACCAGGAATTTTCGATTTGTTGACCAAGGGATTGCGAAATCCGTACGATCCTTGGCTGACGATTGCGGATCTGCGCAGTTACATTGACGCTCAAGCAGAGGCAGGTAAGGTCTATGCGGACCAAGAGAAATGGACTCGTATGAGTATCCTGAACTCGGCGCACAGCGGCTGGTTCTCAAGTGATCGAACGATCGCCCAGTACGCTGATGAAATTTGGGACGTCAAACCGTTAGAGGATGCTTAATGCGTTTTCCGAGATCATCGGGGATTCTTTGTCACATCACTAGTCTGCCAACCGCGATCGGAGATCGCGAATTTGGGATCGGTGACCTTGGTAAGGCGTCGTATGCGTTCGTCGATTTTTTGCAAGCTGCGGGACAAACCATTTGGCAGGTGTTGCCGTTGGGCCCCCCCGCAGCGGGCAATTCGCCCTACAGTTGTTATTCCGCGTTTGCAGGCAACCCGCTGCTGATCAGTCTTTCAATGCTGGTCGAGGACGGTTTGCTGGACGAGGGTGATTTCGTCCTGCCTTCGGGGCTGGGCGAGACCACGGCGAATGTCGATTACCACTTGGTGGGCCAATTCAAACTGCCAGCGCTTCGCACCGCATTCGAAAAATTTAGTGAGGACGCCAGCGAAGAGCAGCGTGCCGATTTTGACCGCTTTGTCGAACTGAATGCTTGGTGGTTGGACGATTTCGGTCGCTTCGAAGCACTGATGCGTCATTTCGGCAGTGCGGATTGGACGAAGTGGCCTGCCGAATTGGTGCGTCACGCAGCTCACCCTGAATTCGATCAAGCGATCGAACAATGGGAAGCCAAGCTGAGTACCGAAATTCAATTTGCTGAGTTCCAACAATACATCTTTGATGTCCAGTGGCGAAAGCTGAAGCAATACGCAAACGATCGCAACGTGCGAATGTATGGCGACATGCCGATCTTTGTCGCGCATGAAAGTGCCGATGTGTGGGCCAATCAATCGGTGTTCTGTTTGGCCGATGATGGACGTCCCACGTTCGTTGCCGGTGTTCCGCCGGACTACTTCAGCAAGACAGGCCAATTGTGGGGCAATCCACAATATCGCTGGGACGCACTCGAGCAAACGAATTACCGCTGGTGGGTGCAACGATTTGGATATGCGTTTAAGCAATTCGATCTGATGCGAATCGACCACTTTCGTGGTTTCGAAGCGTATTGGGAAATTCCTGCGACGGCCAAGACCGCAGTCAGTGGGAAATGGGTCGAAGGCCCCCGAGAGAAAGTTTTCGATGCCGCTCGCGAGAAACTTGGCGAGTTAGCGTTGATCGCAGAAGATCTCGGCATGATCACCGAAGAGGTGCACGAGCTTCGCGATAAGCTGGGTTTCCCCGGAATGCGCGTATTGCAGTTTGGCTTCTATGTCGCCGAAGACGATTTTCATCGTCCCAGCGCATTTCCCGAGCATTCGGTCGCCTACACCGGAACGCACGACAATGACACGGTGATGGGATGGTACAACGAACGCGAGGTCGCCGAGGGCGAACAGGATTTATTGGCCGACGTGGTCACCAGCGACGTTGATATTCATTTACAATTGATTTGGGCGGTACTGAATTCCGCCTCGGATACCGCGATCATTCCGGTGCAAGATTTGCTCGGACTGGGAAATGAAGCGAGAATGAATATGCCCGGGTTGGCCGATGGAAATTGGGCTTGGCGTTTGTTGCCAGGTCAATTGACCGAATCGGTCGCCAGTACGATTGGCGAGATGACGCGGAACTCGAGACGGTAAGGATAGCGTGAAAATCTGGATCGATGCTGATGCGGCACCTCAAGACGTCAAACAGATCGTCTTTCGTGCGGCAAAGCGATTGGATGTCGAAACGATTTTGGTTGCTAACCGTCCGCTGTCCGTGCCACCGGCGTTGACGATGGTTCGGTCCGTGGTCGTTCGTGAAGGCGCCGATCAAGCAGACCGCTACATCGTCAACCACAGCGAGGCCAAGGACATCGCGATCACCGCCGATTTGCCATTGGCGGGCGATTTGGTGGAAAAAGGCGTTTATGTGATCGATCCTCGAGGCGACGAATACTCGCCCGACACGATCGCATCCCGTTTGTCGATGCGAAATTTCATGGACGATCTACGAGGCGAAGGCATGGTCGTTGGCCGGTCTTCGCCGTACGGAGACACGGACAAGAAAGCGTTCGCCGCAACCTTCGATCGCTTGCTGACCAAGGCGTTGAACCGAAAATAGAGGACCTCAGGGACGCTCTGACGCAATAGGTCCTCTGCGCTGCCAAGACTGGTGGGGAATGTCACCTGAACCGCAATCGGATCGTGAGAAGCCATCGCTGAAATCGGCGTGCGTTTCCCCGAGTGCGATTTCAAACCTCGTCACTGCGTTGGCGTTGTTGGCGTGTGTCTTGCTGCCTCATTCGATTGGCTGTGATGACAAGGTGGTTCGTCCCATCGATGTGATTGGCGCAGAGTTGAATGAAGGGCCGCCGCTGGTCACGTTGACGTTTTTCTGGCCTTACGTCTTCGGCCTCTGCACATTTTTGTTCTTTATCGCATTGGTGATCATTCGGCCGCAGCGTATCGAGCGAGTACTGCTTTCGCTGCCGGTGTGCCTTTTGTTGTATTTAACCGCTATCTGGTGCTTGTTGCTGTTCAGCAGTTCGGCGGAGAGTCGTGTTGCGATGGTGATTGCGACGTTCGTTGTCCCCTCGGCAACGCTCGTTGCCATCCGCGTCACATGGTTGTGGATCGACGGCCGGAAATTAGCCGCAGCGACGTGGGCACAAAGCTACTTATGCGTGCTGGCGATCTTTTCATTGCGTTGGTTTTGGATTCTGCCGATCAAACAGATGCTTTATGGTGGCGTGTTGTCGATGATCGCCGCCGCCGCAGTGATGATCGCGTCATGGACATGGCCGTGCTGGATCGAGCATGACTTGTCGGACCGCAATCATCCCGCCGAGCGATTTCAGCTGTCGCTCAAGCAAATCGTTCTTGGCATGCTGGTGATCGCAATCGCGATGACGTATTGGCAATTCATGGCACGCCAATAGTCGATCGCTGGCAACGCCCCCAATCGCCTCTGCCTTCGTAGTGGGACTCGCCAGAGTTCCCTGTGCATCGGCTTTCGTAGTGGAACTCGCCAGAGTTCCCTGTGCTTCCACTGCGAATTCGGGAAATCTGGCGAATTCCACTACTCGAACGTTACCTCATTGGTGCCAAGGTCCCCGCGAGTCTCATTATCACCTCTCGCAAGCTTCGCTCGGCAGAGTGGACTTGCTGCGATCAGCTAATTCGCTCCTGTTTGCACAACCGGTTGTGCGTGGCGATCGCTGCAGAGCACGACTAACAGATTCGAAACCAACGATGATCGTTGGTTTGCGTCTAACTCAACGATGTTGTCTCGTTTTAGATGCTCAAGTGCCATCTCGACCATGCCCACGGCACCGTCGACGATCTTGGTCCGCGCCGCAACCACGGCGCCCGCTTGTTGACGCTGTAGCATCGCCGAGGCGATTTCCGGTGCGTAGGCCAAATGGCTGATGCGAGCCTCGATCACGTTCACGCCTGCCTTCTCGAGTCGTTCTTGGATGTCTTCGCGGAGTTTGCTGCAGATCTCATCGGTGCTGCCACGCAGCGATTGTTCATGGTCTTCGCTATCGTACGGATAGCGTGTCGCCAAACTTCGTAGCGCCGCTTCGCTTTGCACCTCGACAAAATTTTCGTAGTCATCGACCTCGAACAAGGCTTCGGCGGTATCGGTGACCTTCCAGACAACGACGGTCGATATTTCGATCGGGTTTCCGTCTCGATCGTTGACTTTGGACGGACGGCCCGCCGATCGGCTCTTCATTTGAACTACCGTGCCTGCGGCGTCCTTTTTTTCTGGGGTGGATGACGATCCGGTTTCAAAGTTGCGAATCCGTAAACTCACTTTTCGTTTCGAGAAAAACGGGTTCACCCAAAAAAAGCCTGACTCTTTGACGGTTCCGCGGTAATCGCCAAACAGCAGCAAGACGCGAGAATTGTTCGGCGCGATCGCCATCAGTCCGAACAATCCGATCACCCCCGACGGAATCATCAGGACTCCGAGGATGGCAAAGAAGCCATTCTTGGCCGCGATCGCAGCGATCACGGTGAAACCGCCAAAGAGGATCAATCCCAGGCAAAAAAACAACGCAAACCATCCGGTGCTGGGGCGGAGCAGTTTTTCACAGTGCAATTGGGGAGCATCCATGGTTTGATTTGGATTCATCGACGTGGACATGGGGATTTCCTATTCGAGAGGATCGAAGCGGCTCAATTGGGAGTCGCAGGCGTGTATCGGCGAAAACGAGATGGGGGTATGGATTAGGGATGTAGGAACAGGCGGAATACGGCGCTCAGCAAGGGCGCGCCAATGGATGTGTCAACGCTTAATTTGCCGTTCCAGCTTATCAACAAAGCAAGCATCCGCTGCCAAGTCTCCCCCGCTCCTCACTCCTCACTCCTCACTCCTCACTCCTCACTCCTCACTCCTCACTCCTCACTCCTCACTCCTCACTCCTCACTCCTCACTCCCACCTCCCAACTCCCAACTCCCAACTCGCTTCCCCTCCGCAAAACCCTCACAGCCGTCAAACTCGGCGTCAAGATGTAGCGTTTAGGCAACAAAGTACGTTGTTTTCTTGCATCATGCCCCCATCTTGCGTGCTAGGTTTCCTTGGACAAAGTGTGTCCGGTATGAATCCAAACACCACGCAGGCCGATGAACGACAACGCAGCACGAAGCGAGCAGAATCGCAACGGGAACTTGCCTTTACGGCAAGTTTTGATCGTTGCCATTTTGTTGTTCTTTGCCGTTGCCAGTGGTTGTAGCCGCTTGCGTTTGCCAGCGATTGATCCTACCGGATCCTGTTTGTTTGCTCCCCTGCCCACCACGACCGAACTTGCATTGCCTGGATCCGCGGGCGAAAGCTGCTTGTGCTCCAACTGCTTGCGAGGCTTCGGTTCCTGTCTGACCAATCCTTCCTTTGCCTTTCCCACCCCTGCGTTTCCCGAGCCAGTGGAACCGCCTGCGTGCGTGACACCGAATACTGGTGCGTTAGGAGCCGCAGGGCCGAAGTGTCCTTTGTTGGGCAAGCACTGCAAAGACGACGAAGCTTGTGTGCCGAGTGCTCCTTGCACCGGTTCCTGCCAAAGCGGCCCTCCCGCGATCCTGTATGGTGACGAAATCACCAATACCAATCCACGCTGTTTGCCAGATCGGGGCGAGCGTGGCTGTATCTTGTTGACACCACAAAAGATTGTCGCTCCCGTCGGTGGCGAAGTGATTTTGTTATCCGGAATTTGTGGTGACGATGGTTATTTGCAGATGAACCAACCTCTTGAATGGATGTTGACGCCTGAGAGTGTCGGTACGTTTATTCAAGTCGGTGACGACGATCCGGGGCTTTTGCACCGGATGACGGTAAAGAAACAACGTCCTGAGAAACATGATCCCTCGTACGCTCACGGTTTGACCAGCACCAAACGGATGCTGATCACGCGAGGCAACCTGGATCGCAGTGACGATGTACAACTGGAAAAAGGCCAAACTTGGATCTCGATCAGCAGTCCCAGTGAAGGCACCAGTCGTGTGACGGTCCTTGCACCCGAAAGCGAGTGTTGGGATCAACGCAAAGCCACCGCGACGATCTACTGGATCGATGCACGTTGGCAATTTCCCGGGTCACAAATTGTGCCTGCGGGGACTCCTGTTTCCTTGACCACTCGAGTGACACGTGCCGAAGGCAGTTTGCCTGCACGTGGATGGAAAGTGCGTTACGAAGTACAACAACCCGAAATCGCAACGTTTGCGGGTACCAACGGTTCGTCGGTCGCGGAAGCGGTCGTCGATGAAAACGGCAACGCAACGGTAG
>NZ_ANOG01000987.1 GCF_000346295.1 Rhodopirellula maiorica SM1
CCGCGACTTGATCCGGCCTACCGGGTGCCGACGGGAACGCCTATCTCACGTTTGTCACGTGGTGTTTCAACCCTTCCATCACGCCGCTGGTCGCTTTTTTGCTGGCCAAAAAAACGTGGTCGTCGGTTTTGGCTATCCGGTGCGCCTCGGTAACGTTCTGCTTCAATTCGTCCGATGCGTTGTGAACCACGATCGCTCGATATCCGGCCGTCAACGCGGCCAAATCATTACCCGAGTCTCCGGCGAATACGATCGCTTCGGGCTGCACCGTCATGTGCTCGGCCCACCAACGCAGTGCGTACGCTTTTGAAACACCACGAGGTAACAGATCGATCAAACCGTCGCCGTTAAACGGATCGACGCTGGCGATGATCGAATAGGGTGCCGCAATTCGCTCTAACTTCTGCTGGAACTGCTCGAGGATCGATTCTAAATGCGATGCGTCGGCATAGTAACTTAGTTTAAAAGCACCCTGCTTTTCCGACTCTTGCAGCCGCGACCCAGCGATCCCCGAAAACTCTTTCATCAAATCGGTCGTCGCAATCGGACCGACAATCGCCGCTAAATCGTCATGATATGCCTGGACCCGCTGCATCGATTCGTTGGACGACGCCGCATCGTCGACGCGACGCATGATCGTCGTCCCGACGTCACAAATAATCCATTCCGGTGACGGCAACCTGTGCTCGGCAATCGCGTCTTGGACCGATGCAAAATGACGCCCAGTGACAAACAGCAACTCCATCGCGTGTTCACTCAGAAACCGCTGGACCTCGCTGAGATCGCGTCGATTATCATCGTGATCATCCAGCGGGATGAACGTGCCGTCCAAATCGGTTGCCAGTACTTTCAAATCCATTTCGATTTACACTCGCATCAACCACAGCGTCTCGTAAGCTTCCAGCACGATATCATCGCTGGTTCCGAATTCACGATCGGTCAAGGCGTCTTTGAAGAAGCGTCCCAACCCGACGGTCCGCAGCCGATTACCGTCCACCGACTGAGGTTGATCGGTAAAGTTCGCGATCACGATCAAGCGATGACTCTCGTTGATGCGAATAAAGCTCAGCAGATGCACATTGCCGGTCGCGACCAATTCCATTTGCTGGCCCGCCAACGCCGGTAACGCCTTTCGAGTGGCGATCAATTTCTGCTGCGATCGAAAGATGCGTTTGCGAATTGAACCGCTGCCCGAGGCGATGGTGTCATTCAACTCGTGCAAAAACTCCCACTGCATCCGCGGCCGATGCACCCACCGGGTATCGCTGGCCTTGGCAGGGTCTTTGACGAAATCGTAATCGTTCAACATTCCCCATTCTTCGCCCAGATACAGCAGCGGGATGCCACCAATGCTAAGCGTGATCCCTTGCAGCAACAACATGCGGCGAATCGACATCTCTTTTTCGTGTTCGTCGCCTTCTTCGATCGCGTGTTCCAATCCCGCCAACGAGGCAAGAGTCCCGGCGATTCGCATATCGCCGGTTTCGAGGTTCTCTTGAAAGGGAACGCCACGCGCGAACGAGCCTTTGAATTGGCCGGTATAGAATTGGTTCAAAAATTGGCGATGGTCGTAGGCATTGATCCCCAAAGCGGCCGCGTCCGCATCGTCAAACGTCCAACCGATGTCGTCGTGACAGCGGAGATAGTTGACCCACGCGGTATGTTTGGGCAATTTGTGTCGGTGGCTTAACGACCGGGTCAACAAGCGAGTTTCGTGCGTGGCGAGCGATTCCCACAACAACGCCATCAACGTGGGGTTGTAAGAGATTTGGCACTCTTCGGGACTGATGTATTTCACCACGTCATCGGGATGCACAATCGCTTCGGATTTGAACAACAAACTGGGGGTCGCGATACGAGCCAATCGGCTGAACGCTTGGATCAATGTGTGAGCTTCGGGAAGGTTCTCGCAGCTCGTCCCCATTTGTTTCCACACGAACGCCACCGCATCGAGTCGTAAGATGTCGATACCGGTGCTCGAGATGAAAAACATTTCCTCCAGCATCGCACGGAACACCGCCGGATTGCTGTAGTTCAAATCCCACTGGAAACTGTTGAACGTCGTCCACACCCAGCTTTGCATCCCATCGTGCCAGGTAAAATTACCGCGGCGGACGGTGGGAAAGATTTCACGAAGCGTCCGCTCGTATTGATCCGGCAGCGTGCGATCGGGAAAGATGTAGTAGAAATTTTGGTACTCGGGGTCACCCGATTGAGCGTGCTTGGCCCAATCGTGGTCATCCGAGGTGTGGTTAAAGACGAAATCCAGCACCAAGACAATGCCGGCCTTGCGAAGTTCGGTCGCCAAATTTCGCAAATCATCGATCGTTCCTAACCGGGGATCGACGCTACGGTAATTGCTGATCGCATAGCCGCCGTCGTTGTCGCCGGGGCGAACCGCGAACAGCGGCATCAAGTGCAGATAGGTCAGACCGAGTTCTTTGAAATAGTCAATCGAATCGGCGAGCTTGCCAAGGTTCTCGCTGAACAAATCGACGTACAACGCCCCCCCCACGATCTTTTCCGAAACGAACCAATCGGGTTCGTTGATGCGGTGGCGATCCAAGTCACGCAGTTCTTCCGGCCGATCCAACCAAGCGGCGGCGGCGGTCAGCAGAATTTGTTCTAGATGGTAGAAAAAGTCATATCGCGTGCCATACAATTGATACAGTAGCGCAAAGAGTTCTTCCCAATTGTCGACCAGTCGCAGACCAAATTCGTGACGCAGAACTTCGTCGGCATCGTGAGCATCCCAAAACGCTTGCAACCGAGGCGACAAGCGCCGCAACGACAGATCGGCTTCGTAAGAGAGTCCGCTGGCGTGCGACGCGATGCTGCCGTTGCGGAGTCCTTTAGGATTCGATCTGATCATTGGGAATTACGATGTTCTCTAAGAAGTTGTAGTACTCGATGCCTTCGATAATGCCTCGCGCGTGCGAGTGTTCGGCAAAATAAATTCGAGGATGGTTGCGAAGCCGGTTCAATTCAGGACTGTAATTGGCGACCACCACCCCCAAACTGCGGCCTTGCAGCATGCCGGCATCGTTTCCGCTGTCGCCAGCGACCAAGACATGTTCGGCCGAAAATCCCCATTTCCACATCAAATGGCGAATCGTCATCTCGCTGCCGCCGCGGACGGGAATGATGTCAAGATACATGCCCAATGACAACAGAACCTTAGCACGTAATCCCGCCGACCGCAGATGTTTCTTGATCTGCATCGTCGACGGCGCCACCTTGGTGTCCATCTCGTAGCTATTTTGAACTCCGATTGATGCGAGTCATCCTGGCGGATAAACCGGGAATTTCATCCAAGACCTTGCGAATCTCGTCCGGCTTCCACGCATAGCCGATCTGTTTTCGCCAACTACGGTCCGGAGTCAATTTTTTGCCATAATGCAGCTGCGTCCCTGCGTCGGTATCGATCACGTCGGGACGCGGCAACCCGAGCTGCTCGATCAATTCCATCGCGCTGTCGAGCCGGCGGCCGGTCGCGATCGCAAATCCGATGTGCTCATTCTGCTCGAGCATGGTCGCAAATTCGGCCAGAGCCTCGTCATCGCCCGACAAGGTATTGTCCAGATCGGTCACGATCAACCGGTCAAATTCCGGTAAACGACGAGCCCGGGGGGCACTGACAAGCGCCGGCACCGAAGAATGCTGGAGAATGTCGTCCAAATCACGCAAATAACGGTGGGCGTGATTGCTCCACGAATAATGCTTGCGTGTGCCCTCAATCCCCGCCTTGGACCATGCTTGCCACTGATCCGGTTCGGTCAACGTTCGCAGCAACGCTTTTTCGATCATCTCGTCGTCAAGCGGGTCGATCAGCAATCCGTTGTTGCAATTGGCGATAATATCGCGAGGCCCACCGTCGTTGGTCGCTACAATCGGCAACCCCGTCGCCCCCGCCTCTAACAACGTCAATCCAAAAGGCTCGGTCAACGCGGGGTTGATAAACACCCCTTTGTTCTGGGCCGCATAACGGTACAGTTCGGGCACATCACTGGGCGAGTGAGATTTCGGGTACGCCACTCGTCCATACAGATCATGTTTGTCGATCCGATGCAGCACACTGTCGAGCACGCGGCGTTGGGCTTTGGGCAGGTCCATCATGTCGTCCCGCGACCCCATGATCAGAACCAAGTTGGCTAGCTTTTGCAGCTGCTCGCTTTGCCCATACACATCGACAAGCTTGGTCAGATTCTTACGTTCATCCGGCCGTGCCATGGTCAGAATCATGGGCTTGTTCGGATCTCGCAAAAATTGATTGAGCGAATCGGCGATCGCAGGCCGCGGCCAATCCGCCGTCGGCGGTGAAAACCGCGACAAGTCGACTCCCGGCGGAATCACTTCCATCCGCGATGGGACATAGTGATCGTACAACTCGTATTGTTGTTGGACCTCTTGCGTCGTACTGGTGACGACCATCGACGCCGTTTCCAGCGCGATCTCTTCCGCCTCGGTCCGCAGCGAGAACTTGTAACGGCGATCCAGTGCATCGAGGTTATCTTTGTTCAGCGACAAACGCTGTCGCTTGACCCGACCAAGCGAATGGCCGGTGAAGATATAGGGAACGTGCAGCAATCGCGACAATTGAGCTCCGGCGAGTCCAGCGTCAGCGTAGTGACCATGAATGATGTCTGGAATACCCGTCCTGCGAAAATGGACCAGGGTTTGGTCGACAAAATGGTCCACATACGGCCAAAGAGCTTCTTTCTTCAGATAACGTCGCGGTCCAAAGGGAATGCGGATCAGTTTGGCGTTTTCGCTGATTTCCTCTTCAAGCTGGGCATAGTCATCCGAGACCTTGGGATCAATGATTTGCCGTGTCAGCAACTCGACTTCGCGAACCTGAGGTTGCGAAGCAAGCTCGCGAGCAAGTTCGAGCACGTAGATGACTTGACCACCGGTATCCGCATCGCATCCAAGTTCAGGTTCGTTTGCGCGAATCAAACCATGTAAGCTGATCAAAGTGATTTTGAGTCCGTTTTCTCGATTGAGCAAACGGCTCGATAGTAGAGAACTCTCAGTTTCGGCAGGCTCTTCAGTCTTCGTTTCAGGCATAACCTTGACGTTTCTGTTGGAGTGAAATGAACAACTTAAAAAAAGCGGTCAAAAATATTGTTGGTTTAGCGATTTTCGAGGGATGCTTTCGCAACGGCCCCGTCGTATCGCTAGGTGTGTTCAGGTTGCGTTGTTTCAGCGATTGATCTCGCTGCAACTTGAGCGTTGACGGTGGAAGGGCCCGCGCGCTCCCCGCTGCCTTACCGATCAGCCCACGGCTCATTCATCAATCTCGTATACCGAGACATCGGTGGTCGTGGCGCCGCGAAGTCCACAGATGCGGGCTGCAAAACGAACGGCGCGATCAATCACCTCTTGGTAAGAGATCCCGGCCAAAATGCCATCGATCGTAGCGGCTGCAAATCCGTCGCCTGCGCCCACCGTATCCATCATCGATTCCGGTTCGGGCGCCTCCGCGAAGAAGGCACGGTCGTGCGTGATCGCGTAGGCACCTCGAGATCCGCAAGTGATAAAGTAGACCGCCGAACTACCGTATTGCTCTGAGATCTTTTCAACAGCAGTGCGGACTTCGTCATCCGATGTGCACGGCAATCCGGAGATCCCCGAGAGCTCTTCATCATTAAGTTTGATGAAATCAGCCCCACCAAGCAGCTCAGGCAACCATTCCGCATCAAACCAGGGCTCGCGTATGTTGATATCAACGAAACGCGATGCGGTCGAATTTGAGATCCAATGCTTCAGCGTCTCACGCGTCTGAGGCGCTCGCCACGCTAACGTGCCGTGATAGAAGATCGAGTGGGCGTCGTAAATCGATGACGCCCCCATCGTATCAGCGGTTTCTGAACTCGCCTCCGGAGGCTGAATGAAGTCGTAGGCGCGGGGGTAGATGATATCGTACGATGGCTGGCCATTTTCGAGCGTGACTTGGACTGCTCCGGTTTGATGTTCTTTACTGGTCTGCAATCCATCCAATTTCATTCCCCATTCGGCCATCCGCTCGCGGATCTGTTTTCCCTCAGCATCTTCACCTACCGACGAAACAAATGTCGGCTTGCGGCCCAGCCCCTGCAGATTCCATGCCACATTGAAGGGAGCCCCGCCAAGAACACTGCGTCCGTCGGGGAAATGATCGAGTAGCACTTCGCCAATGATCAGTGGCGAACCACGAAACTCGAGACTCGTTTTGGGGGAGTGAGAAGTCATTCGATCCTATCGAGCTCGGCGGTGAGTTTTGAACATGCATTGTACGGTTTTGTGAAACGAATGCGAATCGCGACCGATTTTAGCGATGTAATTTGTGATTTTACCCCACATCCGTCACGAATGCAGAGCAACCACGCCTCGACTCGGTGAGGAATGCAAAAACGATGTTCAGTGCATCGAATACGGTGTTTATGCTACTTGCCCAGCGCTGCAAAATACGTCCTCCTGCATTGGTAGCAAATGGGTCCTGCAAAACCTGCGCCCTTTTGAGTAACTTTTCCACAAGCCCGCTGGATGGACGTAGGCCGGATCGCAGCGAAGCGGAGATCCGGCATGGCGGTGGTAACGAATTCACCATCACTTTCGACGCCCGCCGGATCGGCGTCGCTATCGCGACTTGATCCGGCCTACCGGGTGCCGACGTAGGCCGGATCGCAGCGGAGCGGAGATCCGGCATGGAAGCGGAAACGAATTCACCATCACTTTCGACGCCCGCCGGATCGGCGTCGCTA
>NZ_ANOG01000988.1 GCF_000346295.1 Rhodopirellula maiorica SM1
ATAACCGAAACCAGATCGACGTCTGTCATCCTCCCCCAACCCTGTTTCGACAAACTCTTCCAACGCCCCTTGCGCCGATGCAGTTTCCTCATACCCGATCGCGATACGTAGCGGACGATCTGGATCATCGACAACGCGAGACCGAACAACCAACACGCTACAATGAGCATGGGTTGCGACGAATTCACTTGTGCTGCCCAATAACAACCGTCCGACAACCGAGTGTCCACGAGCACCAAGCACCACCAAATCGGCACCAAATTCCGAGGCGACGTGCACGATCGCGACGCCGCGATCGCCTTCGCGGATCTCGTGACGCAAGCTCACGTTTGCGCCTTCAAACATCGATTGCACCATCGCGAAACACTGGTGCGCGTACGAGCGTTCACGCTCGATGGACTTTAACATCCAATCGGACATTGGATATGCACGATCAACCGACGGGATCTCGATGACCGATACTACGGTCAGATCCACCTTGTCGGGATGCGGCAGGTGCGCCAGAAAGCGGGCGGCTACTTCCGCACTCTTGGAACCGTCGGTAGCAAGAACAATGTTCTTCATAAGATTGCTCCTTACATCCTTGATCCTACCGCAATCGCAACAAACTAGCAAAAATTTTCCCCGTTTTTACGCCACCCCGAACAAGTCGCTTGGCATGCTAATCGCACCCGAGCGAGATCACCTTTCCTGCAAAAGTCACTTGCCCCCATCAAGGCGTCACCGCAATGATAGGTCATCTGAAACCGTTCACCGCGACCGGGTGGTTTGACTTAGATGAGGGCTAAGACCTGCGAACCAACACCATAGGCGAACGCCCAATGCCGTCTCCTTTGGCAACCACAGGGGGATGCTCAAGTAGTGGGATTCGCCAGAATTCCCATCGTTGCTGTTCCAGGAACTCTGGCGAGTCCCACTACGAAAGTAGATGGCACATTGGGCGAACGCCCTCAAAACGGGTGGGCAGCGGCGGCACGCAGTTCTATTGGTGCGATTTCCGCTAGATGCTAGAATAAACGGAGAATGCCTTGCCGCCATCTTGTGGCAAATCCCCCATCTATCCGACTCCGCTTTCCATCGGACACCGATAGCAGGGGGCGCAGCCCTCTAACGCCCAAGCTCTCCGTTCACACTGGACACTCCGTATGCAAGATGCGTTAGATCAGGTTCTGCAGTTTGGCCAATTTGCCATGTTGGTGATCGCCGTTTGCGTCGGCATCATGCTTCTGCTGTCGATTGTCGATCGCCATCCACGTGACAAAAATCGGCAGGACGAACGCGATTCTCGAAAGTAGCGTCGTCACGCTTGAGGTTCTGCTTTTTACCGGCCCCTGTCTTCCTGCAGAACGGTGTCCTCCTGTCGGCCCGATTCTCCCTGCCGAACGGTGTCTTCTAGTTCACGCGTCTCGTTGTTTGCGGAATCCGGATGCATCGTAAATGCATCGGTTCGTGCGACCAGAACCGTTTCCAAACAGAACGTCATTTTATGTTGCGGTTGAAACTCACGCCGGATCATTTCGACCATTTCATTGCACACGCCGGGGGTAGCGATGACTTCGATACGCACCTGAGGTTTTCGCGTCACTTCGCCGGATTGGATATCGCTGCGGCCTGCGCCGACGCATGGGGTTGATGTAAAACCAGACGCCCCCAAACGAACGAATTGGTTTTCCAGGGTGCTTTGCAACTCGGGTGCCGCGACCACCGTCAATCGCTGAATCTTCGAAACCCGTCGTCGACGTGCGGCTTGAGCATGCGCGGCGACTGGTTCATGAGCATCTAACCCCGTAACATTAAACACTAAGCCCTGCTGTTCGAAATCGGCTTCCATCTCATGCAGCTTATCCATCACGCTATGGTCGACCAACTGCGTTTCGGAAAGATCCAGCTCGACGTTTTTACGTTCCAGCAACCCAAGGCGTTCGATTTGACGTCGAATGGGAATCCAATTACTAAAGACCGCCGACTTGTAAGCCACCAACCGAACGGTTTGACCATCGTCGTCAAGTAATTCGATTTGAGGCTTGATCAATGTCTTCAGCGGCACACCGTTCGAAAGATGCATCGCGATTTTTGTCGCGATGCCAATCGCGATTCCGATTAACAAGTCGGTCGCAAGCACCGCGATCAGCGTCACCGCAAAAATCACCAATTGCTCGCGTCCGATTCGCCACACGTTCATGAATTCTTGAGGATGGGCCAACCGGAAACCGGTATAGATCAGCATCGCGGCGAGTGCGGCGACAGGAATGCGATGCAACACCATTGGGATAAAAGCAACGCACACCAACAGAAACATGCCGTGCCAGAAATTTGCAAAACGCGTGCGTGCTCCGTTGTCGATGTTCGCCTTGCTACGGACGATCTCGGAAATCATCGGCAATCCGCCAACCATCGACGCTGCAACATTTCCAATACCGACCGCGATCACGTCGCGATCCATATTCGTTTTTCGTTTCCATGGATCGAGTAAATCGACCGCTTTTGCGCTCAACAACGATTCGAGACTGCCGATCACAAAAAACATGAACACCCAACTCCAAGCCTTCGGTTGAGCCAACGCCGTAAAATCGGGTGTCGTTAATTGGTCGAACATACCAAACACATGCTTGGGCATCTCAACAAGATATTGCTCACCAAGCTGGTATTCGTGATTCTGCAGTGTGTACGAGTGCTTGTGCATCAAGTCGAATCCCATTCCCATCGGAATCGCGACCAGCAACACGATCAACGGCGAAGGCAGCAGTTTGGTCCATGCGGTCTTGGTGCGAACCATCGGCCAAATAAACATGATCAGCACGCTCGTCAGCCCGATCGCGGCGATTGCGGGATTCGCCGAAGCAATGAATTCGGGGATTTTTCCCAACATCTCAATCGGAGTGCCCGACGCGCTGACGCCAAGTGCGACCGGAATCTGTTTAGCGATAATGATCACACCGATCGCAGCCAACATTCCGTGAACGGCCGAGATCGGAAAAAATTCCCCCAGAATGCCGGCGCGGAAGATCCCAAAAAAGATCTGCAATAGGGCGGCAACCACACCGACGGCCAGTGCCGCTCGATAGGCCGCGACATCGTTTGCTCCCCAACCACCGATCGTCGAACCGTCGCCTCCAAACGATTCGACACAGCCCAGGACGATCACGATCAAACCGGCGGCGGGCCCTTTGATCGTCAATTCGGAATCACTGAACATTGTCGCGATGACGGAGCCGACAATCGCGGTGAAGATACCCGCGATAGGCGGAAATCCACTTGCGATCGAGATCACCAAACAGAGCGGCAACGCGATCAAGAAAACGAGCAAACCCGAAACGATGTCATCCTTAAAATATCTCTTGAAACCCGTGAGGTTTCCTCGGGGGACCTCGCGTTGTACCGGTGCGTTATTGCTCATGAAAAACGTTCCTGATGTATTATTTCTGTGTCAATAAAAATGAATTGAATAAAAGAGCCCGAAACCGTCTGTGCGACGCTACTTCTCGTGGTGCACTGGATGCTTGGGATCGACGGTCATCGGGTTGCTTTGCCGCTGCCGCGTCAACTCTTTCGCCGCGTGGTACCGTGACGCGACGCCAGGCTGCGGATACAGCCCACCACCGAGGATCAGCAGACTCAGCACCAGCACCGCAAATTTCTCGGCGGGTCGAGCATGCATCGGAATCAGCGTGCGATTGTGACGCCCGGTGAAGATTCGAAAGTATGCAAACAAAACGGCGATGCCGTTCAGCGCCGCAGCGATTACCACCATCGATCCGACCAAGGGATAGACATCGACCGCCCCTTCGATCAGCAGTTCCATGCCAACGAAGCCCACGGTCGCGGGGAACCCGATCGACGCTAACCCCGTAAGCAAGAAAAAGCCGGATAGGATGGGCATCTGTTGGTAGAGTCCGTGAAAATCAGCAAGCGAGATTCGCGAGATCCGTGCCTCGATGCATCGCAACGTAATTCCAAAGCCGGTCAACGACATGCCCACCGAAACCCACAAACACAAGGCGCCCGTCATCCCAATCGGCGTGACGAGTTCGAGTCCCACCAACACCAATGACGATTGGCTCAACAGCAGATAGCAAAACATTCGTCTTGCCTCACGCTGAACCAACGCCATCCCGCCCGCATAGACCGCAGTAAAGAGCGACAGGATGGCGATACTCTGCATCGCCCAAGACGGCGCGATCGGCAGAATCAACCGCATCACCGCATACGCACCGACCAACGGTGTCGTAAACAATATCGCGGTGCCGAACGTCCCTTTTTCAAACAAGTCGGTCATCCAGAGATGAAGCGGAAAGATTCCCGCACGCAACAAACACGCGGTGGTCAAAAAAGCCCCGGGAACCAACACCGCTGATGAATGCACATCGACCATCGACATCCAAGCCCAACCGGTAACCAACAGGGCGACAAACGCGCCCATGTGGATGCGATAAATCCGAGTGCAACGTTCACGCTGCCGCAACTCGAGATACGGTGGGATGGTGGACACCACCAACAACAGGATCAACGTCCACGATTCGCGACAACTAAAGGTTGCCAACATCAACGATTCGGAAACGAGCGCCAGCTTGAGTGAGAATCGCGGTGCCTTGGTACGAAGGGTCGCCAACACGGTAACCAGAAAAATCAACGCAACCAGCGGCAACTGGTACGAACTAAGTTCGTCGACGACGAAGATGTCACGATTAAACAACCAATCCAGGAACAACCAATGGTCGTGCGCCTCGAAGGCCCCCAACGATACAAAGTCAATCAACTCGCCGACGGTCAACGCAAACGTTGCCGCACAAATGACCACACAATGACGCAGCGAACGCTCGGCATTGCTAATAAAATGAAGCCAAAGGGCTCCAAACATTGGCACCAGGATCGAAACTTCGATCCACGGAAAACGTAGTTCTGGCATCACGCGACCCTCTGCGATTCTTCGGGGTGCAAGGGAGCGTCGTCGGATTCGCGAGACGCTTCGTTGGAAATTAAATCTGTGACTTGGCGTTCCAACGAGTCAAAAACGGAGAACAAAGCAAGAAACGGGCGAACGATAAACTTATCCAAAGCAATATCCATAAAACCACGGTCAAAACCGAAACGATACGCCCAACGATGGACCGCCGCCGGTAAGATCCGCGTCCAGCCCGACTGCCGCTGGGTGATCCGGGCGCCAAGTGCATTTTCGAGCTCGTTGTAATCGCGAAGCAGAGTGGGGGCACGAAGCAATTGCATCGTGCGAAGCGATGCGTGTCCGATGATGTGGATCAACGCTAGATAGCGAAAACCGAGTCCGATCTCCACAACAATGATCCCCACCTGGGTCAGTGAGGCATACGCGAGTGAGACCTTGATGTCGCTCTGCACGCGTGACATCAACGCTCCGCAGATGGCGGAAACCAAGCCAAGCGTGATGACCATGCACTGCAACGTCAGCGAGGATTCCAGCAGGGGACTCATCCGCAATAATAAGAAGACTCCCAAATGCACCGACAACGCACCGTGAAAATTGCGCTCGATGGCGTGGGGCCTTCCATCGCTCGAGGCAACCACCCCGAAAAGGGAAACAATGCCGACTTGCCCGCGACCGCAATCAGCATCAGCGTGCCCACCAACAAGGCTTGGCTAGAATTCACCGCCGCGGTTCCTTCGGGCCACACACCCGAGCTCATCAGACCACCAAAATCGCCTTGCCCTGTCATGTGGTGCATCGTGATTGCCGCGATCAAAAAAGCGGCATCGGACAACCGATAAATCGACCACACGCGTTGTCCGTTGCGGACGGGGTTTTCTCGTTCATGAAAATATGCGACCAAAAGCGCCGACGACAAACCGACCATTTCCCAGCCGACAAACAAGGTTTCGATCGTGCCCGCCAACGACGAGGTGACCATCCCGCAATAGAATACAGCGTAGTACAAAAAGAAACGTCCGTAGCCTTGTTCACGGTGCAAATAGCGACGAGTGAACGCGCCCACCACGCCACATAACACACACGACAGGATCAGAAACGGAATGCTCAACCGATCGAAAACAAATTTCAAGTGAAAGTGGAAATCGAGATCGGCATCCTCGATTGTCACCCAGTCCCCCATTTCGATCGGGACGTAGCGAGTTCCGACGATCAACATCAACGCAAGAATGCCGATCGCTGGAAACAACGAAAACAACACCGCTACTTGTGTCAGACGTGATATCGCTGTCTCGCTGAACGGGCGATCGATGAGCGCCGCCAAGCCTAGGGTTGCCAGCAAGATTGCTGGGCTGGCGACGACGGCAGTACCCAGCGTTTGGAAGACCGTTTCAGTAACGTTCATCGAGTTCCTTGGCTGAGTACGGCGTGATGGTTGGTAACATGGCTAAGTAGCAAGGTGAGTAGGATGATGCTTTGTAAGACGTTGAAGCAGTGAACAGAAACAAAAAAGACGAATGAAGACGATCGCGATTTCCGCAGGTGGCACGTGGGGGGAAACGACATCGCCCACACAAACAACCGTTAGGTAACCGATAGGTCGGAGCGACACGACGCAGTATCCGTGATCGAGGCAAACCCAAGCGATCCGCGTTGACCTCGGTACCAATCGATAGACGACTCAACCTCAGGCAACTGTGGTGACTCGGGCATATAGGATTCATAGTTGCCGTCGACATAGCGAGTGATTGCCATCGTCTCGGGATCAATCAGTGCTAGTTTGATCCAGCGGCCTCGGACCAGCTTCGCGATTCCGGGGTTCGAATGGATGATCCGATCCATCTTTTCAGGAGTGGTTTCGATCACGAACAACATTCGCATCGCCTCGTGAATTTCAACCATTTGTTGCGATAACCCGGGGCGTAAATCGCTGGCCGCGCCCGTCATCACTCCGACCATCGACGCCACGTTGTGAGGCAATTTCGATCCACAACCGTAACCCTCGGTGTCCACGGTCGAAAAATAGTATTCCAAATTGATCCCTGCACAGACAGGGATCGCCGCCGACAAGATTCGCGTTAAGATCGACACCCCTTCGTCGTCAATACTCGGATCATACGACGTTACAAACGCACGACGGTCTAAAAACAAACCGCGACTCCATTCACGTCGACCGACAAATGTCAACGCATTGGTGGCGTGGTTGTATTCGGGCCGTGCTTGTGACAAATCCTCGGCGCGCTGTTCAACATGTTCGAGGGCTTCGCGTGGTGTCAAATCAAGCGGGGCAGATTCAAATTTCCGTGCACGTTCATGCGCGACTCGTGCCCGAGTTTCGTTCACGCTCTGTTCGATTCGGCGAAACAAGGGACGATGCGTTCGCGGCAGCAAATCGAGGTCGTAATATTCGACATTGTCATTACATGTGTTGTGATAGGCCCCCACAAATCGAACCTCGTCAGGTATTTCGACACCCTGGGCAGCCGTCAATTTACGAACCCGTGGGTCGTTGGCCATCATTGCAAAGGCACGTGCATTGGGGCCACCGCGACCGCCGCTGCATGCGCCACAGTTATAGGCCGATTCATGTGGGTTGTTCAAACTGCTGCTGCCATGGCCAAAGAACAACATGATTGGCGGGAAACCTTTGATCACCCCGATGTCCTGCAGGATACGAACGACAATCCCGGCCATCTCATCGAGACTGTAGCCGAGCGAATCGGCATTGGGGCCGGGTTCGCCGGTAATCCGTTCCAAATGCAGTTCGGTTGCCGGTGGACGAACAAACGTGCCAAACGTTTTGCGAATTTGTGAGGTCAAACGTGGTGCCATGATCCGCGCGACCATGGGAAAGGTTGCGACAGCGCCAAAAACCCCCGTCACCCAACCGCCAACCATCGTCCGGCTGCTGGCATGAACCTGATGCGTCATGCGTCCGATTTGACGACGACGATGCGCCCGTCGCTCGCTCGATGTGATCGTCGAAAACGTGGGCTCTTCGCGGACATAATGCTTAGGCGTAATGATGTTGGGACACAGTGGACGAAAATGAGCGTGGTCGGCCCCCTGGTAATACATTGCGACCGCAAAAAATCCGGCTGCCGACGCGGTTTGGCATTCCGAATCGACCTCTTCTAAATGCCGACGAAACGACTCTTCGCGGTCATCGATACAGAAGATCGCAATGTATGCAGGTGTTTGATCGGCAGTCGCATTGGCGGCGATGCGACGCTGTGAGTGGATGGCCACCGCGTCGAGGGTCGCAATATGGTAGTGCCGTTCATAAGCGAGGTGCAAAATCCGACGACGCTCGACCGACGAAAACAATTCGATTTCGCGGATTAGACATTTCCACTGCGGTTCGGACATGTTGATCAGCTGCTCGGGAATCCAACCGCCAGCTTGCGCCAACTGAAACACCGAATAGCATCGCTGTTCGGTTGACGGCCCTGTTTTACGCTGCCACTTTTCAATTGCAATGTGATGAATTTGATCGATCTCGGTCGTGCCAAACCGCGAATCCCCCACCGCTGCGAGCGCATGTCGCTCGAGTATCAAACGAATCGCGAGGTACTCATGCAATGTTCCCGCGGCAGCCGGTTTGGGTAGCCATGGGGCATTGGATTCCATCTGCCAAATCATGCCCGCCCAACCACGCAGCGACAGCAGCGTCATCTCGATCTTCTCGTCAAGCTGGTCCGCATGAATCCCCAACGCGTCCAAGGATTCAGCGATGGAAGCGATCGGGTCGAACGGTTGCTCGATGATCGCAGCCAACTCCTGCTGCAAGCCTTCCATCCAAACCGGCCGGATCGTCATTGCGTTTTGGTACAACGATGCAAACGCCTTTGCAAACCCTTGTTCACGATCAGGCAACGACCAATCGGCCAGTCCCTGATCCAGGAACGCTCCACAAAACCGAATCAGCACTTCGTTGACGGTCACGTCAATGTCATCGCCAGTGATCTCGACCAACAAGTCTCGTAATCGCGCCGGTTCGTGTTCGACACTGGAACTTAGATTCGCGGCTTCGACGCCGCGGTGGCAAACAGCCCACATCAACTTTAGAACAAAGGCTTCCCATTGAGATTCCGACCACGAATGGAGGTCCCCCCCCTGGCATTCGCTGATCACGTCTTCAACGACATCCGGTAGCGCGGTCGCCGGCGATTCGCCCTCGCCGCGTGGGGAGCTCAATTCGCGATTTCGCAGCACCCAATTTCGGGTGCGCTGGATCACCTGCTCGCGTCTCGGCGGCGAAACCTCGCGATTGAAACGCCGTAGCAAATCACTCTCGGCCAGCAGCCAACGCAATTCCGCATCGGGCGCCGAATGTAACGTCATCTGCAACATCGCCAAACGCAACGTGTACCGCGTCCCAAAACTGGCGACCAAGTTGTCTGCGTCCTCGTCCAACTCGTCCATCAGCACGTGACGCAGATCATCGACCGAGATGCGACCGTTTTTGATTTCCTCGCGATAACGTTCTTCCGAGAGATACGGTTCGCAACCGTACAGTTTCCCGCCTCGAATCACCGCTTCTTCGAACGGCAATTCTTCGAACGAATGCAGAGTGTTGTGATGTACGAACACCGAGATCGGTCCCTGCGATGGCAGGTAGTGCACCGCATGTTCGATCGCGTTCAAGATTGCAGATGCTCGATCGGAATTTCGCCTGCCACGCACTTCGTGATGAGCGTCAACGTCCGCTGACACATCTTGCATAAAACTGTTCCTCGATCGCATCCATTTTGAAAAATAGCAGGTCGTCAATAATGACAGCGCCCAACATCAGCACGCGGCGTGCCACGATGCGACGCCAAACCGCGTGCAGCACGGGCACGACATCATTTTCGCGTAATTTGCTACATAAACGTCTGTTAAAAAAACACGAGATTGCTTCCAAATTGGGCGAATGTGCAAATTTGATAAGCAAAACAACACGAGGGACGCGGCTTAATTCTGCAATTCTCTGCAGATGTTGTGCAGGAATTTGCAGGGCCGCAGAAACGTCGGCAAAGGAGGAGCGCAACATCGCGTTGGCATTAAAGAACAGATGTCTCCAGTAGCGGATACCCGCCTTCGTCTATCAGTAATTGACTGACAATCGGGGCGGCTGAGAAGGTGGAACCTAGACCCTCCATCGCACTGGGGATAAGATAGGAAGCTGTGCCCTTTTCGCCATCAATTCGCTATCGACAATTATGACTCAATCCGCTGTTGCACGAACCCAATTAACCGATGCGCAGGACGCCGGAATCGATCTTGGGGAAAAGCTTCGCAAGACGCTCGCAGGGCTAGAACCGGATGCCGTCATTTTGTTTGCGTCCCCGCAGTATGACTATACCGAGCTGTTGACCGCGTTTCGGCAAACTTGCAACCCAAATGTGTTAGTCGGTTGCTCGTCGTCGGGCGAGTTTACGTCCGAAGGCAACAGTGACGGTTCCGCGTGTGCGGTGGCTTTTTGTTCCGACGAAATTGAATTTTCGGCAAGCATGGCGAAGGGACTGCGGCAAGATTCCGAAGCGGTAGCCCGGCAATTGGCGGAGTCTTGGCAGGGCGAGCATCGTCATCACTTTCGCTACCGCACCGCTTTGGTGTTGACCGATGCATTGGCCGGACATGTCGAAGAATTTTTGAACCAATTAACGATTGCCACCGGAGGTGGATACCGATTCGTCGGTGGCGGTGCAGGCGACGATGCACGATTTGAAAAAACGCATGTCTTCTGTGGCACGGAGGTGGCGTCCGACGCGGTCGTGGCGCTCGAAATTCTATCGAACAAACCGATTGGTATAGGCGTTTCGCATGGGTGGCGTGATGGTGGACCGCTGTTGCGCGTCACCGAGACGCGAGGCACCGACGTTGTCAGTTTTAATTCGACCACGGCCGCCGAAGTGTTTGCCGAACATGCCCAGACAACCGCCCAACCATTCGACCGCGACGCGCCCTTATCCTATTTTCTGCACAATGTCTTAGGAGTGCAAACCGCCGACGGATACAAGCTTCGCGTTCCGCTTCAGATCCAAAGCAACGACTCGATCGCTTTTGCGGCCGAGGTGCCTCGTGGCAGTATGGCACGGATCATGTGCACCACAGCGGACGATGCGAGTGCGGCGGCCAGTGCGGCATGTCGTTCGGCGCTCGACCAGATCAAAGGTTTGGAGCCTTCGGTGGCAGTCTTCTTTGATTGTGCTGCAACCCGTTTGCGGCTCGGAAAAGGTTTTGGATTGGAATTGCAAGCGTTGCAGGATACGTTGGGTACCGAATTTGTTGGCTGCAACACATATGGCCAAATTGCGCGAGCGGAAGGACAATTTAGCGGGTTCCATAACTGCACAGCAGTTGTCTGCGTCTTTCCGGTTTGAGCGATATGATGAATTCTGCGCAGATGCTAGACTGGATCGCTTCGCTGGCGGCGCCGGCAACGCGTCACCAGAACGCCTTGGAATTGGCTCGCGTGCTGGGGATGGATCACCTGATCGTGTTCGCCGAAGACACCGACGTGGATCGATTCCTGCCCATCTCGGGTTTTGCCCAAACGCTGCCCGATGGCCACGCATGGCAAACATTCTTGCGGGGCTGCCGTGATTCATCCCGCCACACCGCGACGCTTTCGTTTCCGGTGCAAGATCAACGTCATGATGCCAGTGGCATATCCATTGACTCGCTCGTGATCGTATTGTTAGGCGACCCGCATCCCGCTTCGGTGGCATTGGATTTATTCGAACGGACGCGGCGTGCATGGGAATTGTTTGCCTATGGCGTTGCCGGCGAACTCGCTTCGGAAGAGGCTTCCCGGCATGCGATGGACGCCCGTGATGCAGCCGAACAATCCCACCGACTGCTGCTAAGTTTGGATTCGGCACGACGTGAACTTCAAGACGCGGTCGTCGCGGCGGATCAAGAGATAGACCGTCGGCGATTTGCCGAAGCCGAAGTATCAAGGCTATTGTTGGCCGAGAAACAGTTTTCGAGGTTGTTGGCCGAAAGCGAGGCACGATTGCGATTGGCCGCACGTGCCGCGGGCTTTGGCACCTACTACGGAGATGTCCAAGCCAACCAAGTCAGTCTGTCTCGAGAATTTATGCAGCTGCTCGGTCTGCCCGCCGACCACAACGATACGATTCGGTTAAAACGTTTGCTAAACGCGGTCCACCGAGACGATCGCGATCGTGTCGCCCGAAAAATGGACCAAAGTTTAGACAGCAGCGGGAACGGCGAATTTTCGGATGAACACCGAATCGTACGTCCCAACGGCGATATACGGTGGGTGATGATGCGTGGCAGCACCATCTTTGACGGTAAGCCTCCGGCGCGTTATCCCTCACATATCGCCGGTGTTGCGATAGATATCACCGAGCGACATCAGTACGAAGATCAGCTCAAACAGGCGCGTCACGCAGCTGAAGCCGCCAATGAAGCAAAAAGCCAGTTTTTGGCCAACATGAGTCACGAGATTCGCACCCCCATGACGGCCATCCTCGGGTTCACGGATCTGTTGTATTCACGGCTGCAGAGTACCGAGGACAAAGCTTGTCTCGAAACGATCAAAGCCAACGGTGACCACCTTTGCGCGATCCTAAATGATATCCTTGACCTGGCAAAAATCGAAGCGGGGAAAGTAAACGTTCATCGCCAACCCCAAAATGTGGCTGCAATAATCAACCATGTGCATTCATTGCTGAATGGCCGAGCCGAAGAAAAAAGACTGCAATTGCACGTCCAATTCGACGGGCCCATTCCCGATGCAATCTGTACCGATGGGAAGATGTTGCGACAGATTTTGATTAATTTGGTCGGCAATGCCATCAAGTTCACCGAACGCGGTGAAGTGCGGATCCTTGTCCGTTGTCACGCGAATGATCAGCGGCTCGAGATTGCGGTGACCGATACAGGAATCGGAATCCCAGCGGTCGATCTAGAAACCGTATTTAATCCTTTTGAACAACTCGACAATAGCGCCACACGAATGCATGGCGGCACCGGATTGGGGCTTGCGATCACCCGTCGCTTGGTCAAGTTGTTGGGCGGAACGATCACGGTTGACAGCGAGCTGAACAAGGGGTCAACGTTCCGATTCACTTTGTCCACAGGGTCGCTACAGCATGTGCAGTGGGTGGCGTCGCCAACGTCACCCACCGTCACTCGCCCCATCAACGGTGACTCCGAAAGCGGACGCCCTTCTGATGCGATGCCCGGAATTTCGGGACGTATTTTGGCGGTCGATGACAGTCGCGACATTCGCTTTCTCGTGCAAGCCTTTGTCCGCGCCGCGGGCGGAGAAATTCTGTCCGCAGTCAATGGTTCCGAAGGTATTCAGAAATGGATCACGTATCGCGACAAAGGAATTCCCATCGACGCGATTCTGATGGATATGCAGATGCCGGTCATGGACGGCATCACCGCGACCAAACAGTTACGCGATCAAGGATTCGAAGGGCCCATTATCGCGCTGACCGCAAACGCGTTACAGCGTGATCAACAGCGGTGTCTTGATGCCGGCTATAGCGATTTTTTGACGAAACCGATCGACCGACGCGAATTAATTGCCAAACTTTCTCACTGGCTCGGCGACGACGCGTCTTGATCCACTGCGTGCTGTACGTGAAAACCGTTACAGCTGCATTTCGGCCTTGGCTTCGCAAAATTTATCGATCGCAAACTGCAGATCTTCTTCCGTGTGGGCGGCGGAAATCTGAGTACGGATCCGTGCTTTGCCCTTGGGAACAACCGGGAACGAGAACCCGATCACATAGACCCCTTTGCTGAGCATCAAATCGGCCATTTTCGATGCAACCACGGCGTCGCCGAACATGATCGGGACGATCGGATGCTCTCCCGGCAAAATA
>NZ_ANOG01000989.1 GCF_000346295.1 Rhodopirellula maiorica SM1
CAGCGAAAGTTGGGAAACGTGATGATCAACGGCCAGCCGTTTTCCCGAATCGATCCGCTGCATCAAACGATCGTCCTGAAAATCATTTCGCATCTCGAGGGAGAGACGATCGAAGATAAGTCGCAGCTTTCTGCATGGGCAAAAAAACGCTGACAGCGGACCCAAAGACTTATCCACTCGAAGGCGTCCTGCTGGCACTCGAAAGTGGCGACCAAATTAGCGTTCCGTTCTTTTTGTTTGACAAAAAGGAACTCGCCGTCCTGCAGCCTGGCTGGGAACATTGGCTCAGCCAAACCGAGGACGAAGCAGCTCGTGAACGTGAAAGTTTGATGGTCCAAACCTCGGCGATGCAGTACCAGCGTGAACGACAGCAGGACTATCAAATTGAGCGGATGAAGCTTGATATGCTTGCTGCGGCGACGGGATTGACTTCGATCTGGGAAGTTTTACTGAAACCACGTCCCGGTGTTTATGGTCGCCGCACTAGCGTCATGGTGACCGCCCAAAATAGTGCAATCGCGATGCGGATGGTGACGGCACGCTATCCCGGTTACGCCGTGGTCGGGGTGCGGCGGGCCAGCAACTAAGCTATCGGATTTGCAAAGCCCACTCCATCATGAAGCCCGCCCCATCATAAAGCTGGTGCATGTGGCATCCCCTTTCTTGGTCGCGACACGATCCG
Organism: Rhodopirellula maiorica SM1; assembly: GCF_000346295.1. Classification (GTDB taxonomy): domain Bacteria; phylum Planctomycetota; class Planctomycetia; order Pirellulales; family Pirellulaceae; genus Novipirellula; species Novipirellula maiorica. Next base: position 683 of record NZ_ANOG01000989.1, read on the forward strand.
ACGTTTGATCGCCGCATCAACGTCGATGTGGAAACGCGGTTTTCTTTTCATGAAAGTTTCTTGAATGAGTTCTGAACCATTCGCCGTACTGATTGTGGATGACGAGCCGAATATTCGCTCGGGATTGGCAAAGGGGCTCGCGGGCGAAGCCGACCTTGTTAAGACTGCGGGCGATGCGGATGACGCGCTGGACCAATTCGCCAAAGGGGCGTTCCAATTGGTGATTGCCGACGTGCGTTTGAATAGCAGCATGACGGGGATCGAACTGTTAGAGAAGATTCGATATCTGCGTCCGACCACCGCAGTGATCGTAATCACCGCGCACGGGACCGTCGAAACGGCTGTCGAAGCGATGCGAGCGGGCGCGTTTGATTTTGTCTTAAAACCGCTCGACTTGAATTTGATTCGTCAACAAGTTCGCAAGGCGCGAGAGTACTATCAGTTGCGAGTCGAGAATCGGCAATTGAGAACGCAGTTGGCAGGGGCGGGGAAGGTCTCGGATATCATTGGCAATGGCGCCGCGATGCACGCGGTGTTTCAGCAGATTCGTCAGGTGGCCGCTACCGAAGCGACCGTTTTGGTTCAGGGAGAAAGTGGAACGGGAAAGGAATTAATCGCCCGCGCCCTGCATGACCTTAGTGAACGAAGCAGCGGTCCGTTCATCGCCGTGAATCTCGGCGCGATGCCCGAGAATCTGCTCGAAAGTGAGCTGTTTGGTCACGAAAAAGGCTCGTTTAGTGGCGCCTCGCGACAAAAACCGGGATGCTTTGAACAAGCTGCTGGCGGGACGTTGTTTCTAGACGAAGTGACAGAAATGTCGGCGAAAAGCCAAGTTGATTTGCTGCGAGTGCTCGAATCACGCGTGTTCACCCGCGTCGGGGGCGAGGAACGGATTGACGCCGACGTCCGGATTGTCTCGGCAACCAACCGTTCGGTGCAAGAGTTGATCGAAGAAGGCGTGTTTCGCGAGGACTTGTTTTACCGGTTGAACGTGATTCCTATCGAAGTCCCGCCGCTACGAGCACGTCGTGAAGATATTCCGTTGCTGGTCGAGCATTTTTTAGAACAGTTTTGTAAGCGACATTCGCGCGACGCGAAACAGCTCTCGCCTGCCGCGATGCAAACGCTCGTTTCCTCTAATTGGCCCGGTAACGTACGGCAACTGCGGAACATGATGGAACGGATTGTGGTGACCCACAGCGGCGAAGTCATTCATCATGACGAATTGCCTGCGGAATTGACCCGTACTCCAAGCCCGGCAAACAAAGCGATCGTGCCCTTAGCCGAAGCGGTCGAAGCCTGCGAACGTGAAACGATCGCCATCGCACTGAATGCCTATGATCTGCATCGCGATAAAACTGCCAAAGCGCTCGGGATCAGCGTGCGAACACTGCACTACAAGATGAGCCGCTATAATTTGCACTAACGCGAGGCGGTCGCCGTTGTGTTTCGCCGCTTTGCACACATTCGCAGCCTACCCTTTGATTGCCTCTTGCCGGTTTGTGCGTCAGCAATCCGGCATCCCTTCCTTCCCTCTGACGCGTTGAGATGAATTAATGGTTACTCTGTTTCCGCGTGTTGTCGCCGCTTGGATGGTTTTGCAGGCTTCGTTGTTGTTGGCTCAAGACGTGTCGATTGACACGTTGGATCCCGAAATGGCGGTCAGCAAAGAATCCGTCGGAGGAATCGATTGGTACGACGTGACGCAGTGGGGTGCCGAAGGCCGTATTCTGCCCGAACAAGAACGGCAGCGATGGTTTGACCGCTTGCCCTCATCCGCCCAGGGATCGGTAACTAAAAATGTTTGGAATCTAAGTCGTGATAGCGCCGGAATGATGGTGCGGTTCACCACCGACGCCACCGCCATCCACGTCCATTACAAATTGAAAGATGCGGGGTTGGCAATGCCGCATATGCCCGCGACCGGAGTCAGTGGGGTCGATTTGTATGCGCGTGACCGGCACGGTGATTGGAGATGGGTTCAGGTCGCCAAGCCGTCGTCGCAAGAAGTGAAAGTGGAGATCGTGCGTGGGTTGGCCGAGGGACAACGCGAATATGCTGCCTATTTGCCCCTCTATAACGGCGTCGATTTTATGAAGATCGGAGTAGAGCAAGGCAGTCATTTTGCAGGGCTAAAGCCACGAGAAAATCCGATCGTGTTTTACGGTACCAGTATCACCCACGGTGCCTGTGCCAGTCGGCCGGGGATGGTGCATACCGCGATTTTAGGCCGACGCTTTGACATGCCCGTCGTTAATCTCGGCTTCTCGGGCAACGGGCGAATGGATAAAGCAGTGGGTGACTATCTGGTACAGGTGGATGCGTCTGCGTTCGTGATTGATTGTTTGCCCAACATGGGCCCCGATGCAGTGGCAGAAAAGTGCATTCCGCTAGTCAAACAGATTCGTCAATCGCGTCCAAACACGCCGATCGTGCTGGTCGAAGATCGCCGCAATACCAACGATTGGATCTTGCCGGCTCGTCAGCAGCATCACAGCGAGAATCATGCAGCACTGAAAGCGGCCTACCAACGGCTGGTGGCCGACGGCGTCAGCGGATTGCATTATATCGACGGCGATCATCTGTACGGGGACGATTCCGACGGAGCGACCGATGGTTCGCACGCCAGCGATCTTGGGTTTATGCGACAAGCCGATGTGTTCGAGCCGATTTTGCGTCAAGCCATTCAAACGCAAGATTAGCGGGGCGAAGCCAGTTGTGTGAATCGCGATGCCGTGGGGAGATGATTTTTGCCCAAACCGCGATCGCCTTTGACCCAGCCCAGCGGGCGTCCGTGATATTGAACCACGGTCCAGCCGCGATTCGGACATGGAATCGGGACGCCGCTAAGGTATTGTGCGGCTACGTCGTGATCGACATCCATCGTTTGCAGGCTGCGAAGCGATGTCCCCCGCTGCAGCGCAGCGGCATGCGCGGGTTTCCAAACCTTGCCGGTGCGATGGGCAATCTCGGGCCCCTGTTTGGCAACCCGCTCCACCCAGACAGGTGCATCGCTTGGAATTGCGTACAGTGACGAATCGTTACCAAAGTATCGATGCTCATGTGTTGATTCAGCGAACCATTGATCGAGTTCGACCGTGTTCTTGGCGGGCTTGTTGTTGCGAAACGTCTTGGCCGACCACGATGCTTCCCCATGAATCAGCGACGCGGCGAAGCTGCCCGCACAATCATGGCGATGCGGCCACAGCCGATAGCAGCCCGACGTGATGGGGGATGCATAGGGTTGCAGTGACGGAATCGTCTCCGGTGTGAAGTCGTGCGAATCCATCAAGCCATCGATCTGAGCTTCATTTTCCGCAGCGGCGAAGGTGCAAGTGCTGTAGACCAGTTTTCCACCGGGACGCAGCAAGCGGGTTGCGGCGGACAGAATACGTTGCTGTCGTGATGCGCTGTGTTCGATTTGATGGGGCGAGAGCGCCGAAATCGATTGTCGTTTGCGCGATAACAACGCTTGGCCACTGCATGGAGCATCGACGACGACGACATCGAAACAACCTGTCAACTTCTTGGCCAGATCATCGGGATCCAATTGCGAAATCGCAAACCGATTCGAACCCGTGCGAGACAAATTATGTAGCAACGCAGGGACACGCGAGCGAATCGGTTCGTTTGCCAGCAGAAATCCGGGGTTTTCAAGTGCTTCGAGGATCGCTGTGGCCTTTCCACCTGGCGCGGCACAGAGGTCACATACGATTTGATTCTTGAGTGCATCGGTTTGATGGGCTTGTAACGCGGCGAGTGCCAGCAGCGATCCCGCATCTTGCACGTAATAGTCCCCAGCGGCAAACGCGAGTTCTTTCGATGGACGCGATTGCGTGGACTCGCAGCGGTAACCCAGCGGGTACCACGGCACGGAGACGACCGGAAACGGTAGCGATTCAGGAGGAACCTCGCGACGTAGCCGAATGACGTTCCGGTGACGACTTGATAACGAAGCGACAAATGCATCAAGTTCGGTCGCCGCAAGTTCGATCTGGCCAAGTGCTTCGCGAACCAACGCGTGAAACGAACCGTCATCGAATGACTCGCTTTGCGGAGTCGAAGTCACACTCATGTTTGACGTTCAAACCATCGCCAAGCGGACAATCCCATCGACAACGCTCCGGCAAGCAAAAGCGGCGATGTCAATGTGAACATGATGAACACGATGTGGGCGAGATGCCCCGATCCGTCATCTGGGCCCGCGACAAAATTGTTGCCTAGCAAAACTTCGAGATCGGCTTGAACCGCAGGGACCCGAATCGCATACAACCCGCCAGCGAAAATGACGGCAAAGATCACCATCATCAGCATCATCACAGCAAGGCTGATTTGTGGAAGGCGGCGGCGTCGTGACGATGGAAGCATTTGAGGCGAAAGAGCGGTGGATCGAGTCATGGGCGCGTTGCCCGCAGCACGCCTACTGTACTCTGCCGAAACCCTGATCGTCAATCAACCGCGATGAACGACCTTCCATCACCGCGGATCTTTCATCGCGACGAAGAGGGGGGGACGACGTCCTAGAAAATGCCGGCCCCGAAGTCATCGTCTTCTTGGGAGCCCGCTTTTTCTCGGTTCGGTGTATCCATAAAGTGCGGTCGTTTGGGGCTGCCGCTGTCCGAATCGGGTTCGTCGATCAACGCATCCTGGCCCGAGGATGCGGGTTGTCGGCTTTCGCTTTTCTCGCGAGCGGGCGAGGATGTCGGTCCTGCGTCCTCGTAGCCAAAGTCGTCATCGTAACGCGAACGGTAACCGGGCTCTCGCGACCGGTTAAGTTCGGCGTCAAATTCTTCGATTACCGCGTTTTGAATCAATTCGCGACAATCGCTGTTAATGGGATGAGCAACATCGGCATACAGCTTTTGTGGTGAATCGGTATCGGCATCGACTTGCAATTTGACACCGCAATGGTTGCAGTACGTTGCACGGAGATGGTTTTTGTAACTGCAGCGTTGACAATGCCCTGTTAACTTTCGACTTGGCATTGCCACAAAAGGACCATTCGCGCCATCGATGATTTTTAAGTCGCGAACTACAAAACAACCATCGATCGTGATCGAGCAAAATGCTCGTAAACGATCCTCGGACCCTTCCATTAGCTTGATGCGTATCTCTGAGATCTGCACTGAGTGACCCTCCCTAACCGCGATGGCATTGGAATGCGGATTGTCCGGAGCCTACAGTGCGTCTAAACATGATCAGCAACTCTGGACTTTGAATTTACTCAACTTGGATGCCGGCAGGGACTAGCACCGAACTCGCGGCGACAACCCTCGCGGTCGGTGATGTTTGTCGATCGGCATGTGACCCGTCGCCCCGTTGTTGTACTGCACTATATTGGCTTCGCAATTGTGATGCCAATCGGGATGCTCGGATTGCGGACTCAGCAAGACCGAAGCATGCGGATCCGCTGCCTGTTAATTGACACCCCCGAAGCCCATGATGCCACATCGATTTTAGCATTTCCTCAATTTGCGGTGCGATTTTTGATGCGGGCTCCTGAAGTCGATTACACATATGCGAAGCGATGGACGTCAATTCACCCGTCTGTAACGCTTCGATGAATGCGTCGGCGGGCTGGGGCGAGGCGGAAATTGATGATTCCGAATAAATTTTTGCGGTGGATAGACTTTGAGCTGGGAATAAAACGACCGTGTTAAGCCGGGTGGACAACGCAACAGGGGTAAGGCGTTCACCACGTCCCTGGGCCCTCGCTGCAGTCCATGTCGCGTTTGAATTGCCGAGGAAAAACGGCACATCACTACCCAATTCGGCCGCTAACACACCAAGATCGGGGTGGTCATGAGGGATGCCGCTAAGGGTGGCGGCACAGAGTAGCGCCGAAGCCGCATCGCTGCTGGCCCCGCCCATTCCCGCGCCCGCAGGAATGCTTTTTGCTAGATGGCACGTGAACCCTGTCGTCAATTTGAAGTGCTCTGTGAATCGCGTCAGCGCCCGATGGACAAGATTTCGTGAATCATCAGGAATGCACAGCAGCGAACGTCCGTAATCGGAATCAGGATCGACGCCAAGTTCGCTGGCGATAATTTCCAGTGACGGCATCCATTGGACGGTCAGTTGAACACCGGGGGACTCACTTTGTTGGATGCGGAGCTGGTCACGCCAATCGATCGCAACCATGACGGTGTCGATGTCGTGATAACCATCATCACGCTTGCCCATCAGCTCGAGAAAGAGGTTCAGTTTGGCGGGCGGATGGGTGACCGCGATCGATGACATGGGGAGAGCTTGCACAGAACGTTCTCAGTGAATTCATCGATTGAGGAAGCAACAGCGGTCGACGTCGCCACGGGCCTTGTTGGCCGCTCAGGCGACGTGCGATGCGTTGGTCAAAGAGGTTTCGTTTTCGATCGATGCAACGTCACTTTGCTTCATCGCAACGATCGTGATTCCGTGTCGACGAGCGTCGGCCACGGTTTGGGCTTGGTCCACGACGATCGTTTTTCCTGCTTCGATGGCAATCACGTTTCCGCCGGCTGCGGCGACACGTTGAACGGTTTGTGGACCAATCGTGGGCACATCGAACCGCATGTCTTGGTTTGGTTTGCTGACTTTGACTAACGTCCAACCGCCGCGGCGGCAAAGTTGGCCTGTCCGCTCGATGCAAGCATCGGTACCTTCGATAGCTTCCACGGCAATCACCGTACCGTCTTTGATGGTAATCGATTGTCCGATATCCATGCCACCCATTTGTCTTGCCACGAGCCAGCCCATTTGGACGTCGCGCTGAGCACGGTTCGTTAGAGGTTTGCCGACGAGAGTTCCGTGTTTCACAAGTAGCTCCGGTGCAAAGTCGGTAGCGGCACAGATTTCCATCCCGCTACGCGTGTAGGTATTTGTGACGGCCAATAGCAGGCGATCGTCACGTGCATCGCGTTTGCGGCCAAACAACAGAGGACCAAACGTTCGGATCGCGTGCAGGTCGGGCAAGTGTTTTAGCCATACCGAACCCTGAAATAGGATGTCCGATTTGAACAGCTTGCCCGCCATCGTGACTTGTTTCACGCCATGACGTCGGAAGTAGCGGATGTGTCCACCGACCTTGCCCACGCCAAGCCAGTGGACGTCACTGCATAGCGACTCTAACTCACGACTGGCGTGCCCCTTGATGGCGATGCAGCACACATCACGGCCTTCGCGAACAATGGCCTGAGCGACCTCGATGGGAAAGCTGCCCCATCCTGCGATAATTCCCACTGGCGAATTCGATGCAGGGTTCGTCATTGCTACGCGGCACGTTTTTTGTGGCATCGGATCGAAATCGACTCGGGCGACTTTGCGTCGGACATGGACGCTGTACTCGCTTCCTCGCTTTGCTTGATCATGCGGTCGATGTCGCGACGCAAGTTCTTGATCTCGCGTCGCATCTCGGGCAGTTTTCGCTCGACTGCCATGATTTGCATTTGTTCCCGTTGAGGGGTCGCCGGAGAACCGAGATAGACTTGGTTGCCCTCGCAATCCTCCATCACGCCGGCTTGGGCACCCACGATCGTTTGATCGCCCAGCGTGATGTGATCTTTCAGCCCCACTTGGCCCGCTAAAATGACGTAGTCACCCGTGGTGCAGCTGCCCGCGATGCCGACTTGGCTGCAAATCAAATTGTGACGACCAATTTTGCAATTGTGGGCGACCATGACTTGGTTGTCGATCTTGGTCCCTTCGCCGATGTGGGTGGTGCCATAGGTGCCTCGATCGATCGTCACCGAAGCGCCGATTTCGACATCCGAGTCAATTTTGACATAGCCCAATTGTGCAGTGGGAATGTGACGGCCAGCTTCCTGTCGATAGCCAAACCCATTGGCGCCGATGATGCTACCTGCATGAATCGTCACGCGGTCGCTGATTTGAGTGTTTTCGTAAAGGGTAACGTTGCTGTGAATGACACAGTCGTCACCAATTTGGGTGTTTGGCATTACGACGACGCCTGGCATGATTCGAGTTCGTTGGCCGACCGTTACTCCGGCGCCAAGAATCGCGGAGGGATGGACTCGTGCCGAATCGGCCAGCGTTGCAGACGGATCGATCCCCCAACCCGGCATTTCGAGTGAGACGGGCGGTCGGAAACAGGCCACAATTTTTGTGAATGCTTCGCGTGGATCGCTGACCACGATTTGGGCCATTGAAACATTGTTCAGCGGCTCAGAACAGACGACGGCGGTTGCTTCGGAATCGTCCAGGTCGGCTGCACGACGCGGATCGTCGATCATCGTGACGTGGCCGCTCTTTTCTTCGCCCAACGGAAACGCACCATGGCATACGGTATCGCCATCACCGTTGATGAGCTTTCCTTCGGCCAAAATGGCCAAGCTGCTGAGTCGTTTTTTCATGGAGCGCATCCTTGCCTCGATGTTAGGAGCTGTATTGGAAAAGCGATGCCTGCGTCACCCTCCTTGGGACCGCTCGACACGTCGACACCTAATTGTGCCGCTTCTCCTGCTCGTTTTATATCCGCGTCAAAGAGTTTAGATCAAGATCGATTTGCGAGCGTAAACGCAGCAGATTCATCGAATCTTCATCTGCC
>NZ_ANOG01000990.1 GCF_000346295.1 Rhodopirellula maiorica SM1
GGCGGCATGGGCGCTCGCCATGATCCGTCGCTGTTTACCGACGACGACGGCACGATCTATCTGCTTTGGCAAAACACGATGATCGCTCCACTGAGCAAGGATCTTTCCCGTTATACCGGCGATCCAATGCGGATCGATCCGACCGGCAGTCGGCCGGGCCCCGATGGAAAACCGATCAACCGCATTGGTCACGAAGGCGCGACGATGATCAAGGTTGGCGGCAAGTACGTGCACCTGGGGACCGCTTGGTCGACCGACCAAGGCCGCAAAGGTTCCTACAACCTGTACTACTGTGTCGCCGACAAGATCAACGGTCCGTATGGGCCGCGCCAATTTGCCGGACGTTTCCTCGGCCATGGCACACCGTTTCAAGACAAACAAGGACGCTGGTGGTGTACCGCGTTTTTTAATGCCAACCTACCACCACTATCGCGTCAAGGAATCGAATCCCGTGACATCGGCGACAATGCACAAACCATCAACGAACAAGGCGTCACGATTGTGCCATTGGACGTGCAAGTTTTGGATGACGGTGAAATTTTCATTCGCGCCAAAGACCCTGCCTATCGCAACCCCGGCCCTGATGAAGCACAAACCTTTGAATTCGTAGACTGAGTATGTGGTTTGGAACGAGCGGAATATAAGTGTGCAGTTCGTCCCCTTCGCTTGCAGTCTAGCGCCAAATCGTATCAGACAAGCTCTTTGATGCTTTCGACAAGGCGGTCGATCACTTCATCGTCGGTCTTTGGATTAAAGAACACAGCCTTCCATGCCGGCAACTGGATTCCATGAGGACAGTAGCCAATCGAGGTGGTGAAGCTTAATCTTGCATCGATGGCGGGATCGAGAGTTGCCGCTCGCTTTTTATACAGCCGTTTGATCTCTTCGAAATATTGCGTCCGTGCTTCGACCGACATGGTCCCGTCTTCGAGTTGTTTGAACAATTCTTTCGCGTTGCGTCCTCGGGGCAACACCCACCAACAGACACTGGGGCCAGGCGTGTTTAAATTCAGCACTTTGCAAAAATCGAGTTCTTCGATCCGTTTTTTCAATTGATTCGCCTTATCAATCGCATTAGCTACCAGACAACGATAGCCGTTCAATCCGATGCCGTTTAGCGACGCCATCACCGCGTAAGGACCAATCCCCGGCCGCGAGCACTCCAGCGTAAACAGCGCGGGATCATGCCGGAAATCCGCTTCGGAGAAATACGGAATTTCTTCGAGCGTCCGAGTCAGGTGCAACAAGTCATCGCGATGCCGAACGATAAAGGCGCTCGACGGATAGTGCCCCCATCCCATCTTGTGAAAGTCGAGCGTCACCGAATCGGCATATCGAAACCCAACAGTCGCTTGCTGAGTGCGTTGGATCAATTCCAACGTTTCCGAGTTTCGCCCCGAGCGGATTGGCTTGGATGTCGTATTCGGTCAAAAAGCAACTGATCCAACCGACCGCCGCATCCACGTGCAGATGCGCAGGCGTGACGCCATATTGCTGCGATTTCCGATCGATGATCTGCTTGATTGCCTGAATGTCATCAATCCCAAAGGCATCCGTGGTGCCGAAGGTAGCGATCACAAAGGCAACCTTGACGTCATCCGAATACAGTTCGTCAAGCTTTTGCTCTAATCGATCCAGCCGCATCGACATGTTTTCATCGGTTGGCACCGAATGCAAATTCTTAACACCGATCCCTAACCAACCGGCCAGCGTCGTGTTGGAATAGTGCCCCGCTTCGGAAACAATGCCTGCTAATTTTTTATCACCGAGCCCATGCTGCATGGTGCCAGGAGCGACTTTTTCAATCCCGATTTTGCCACCATACAGATTCGAGATCGTGCCTCCGATCGTAAACACCCCCCACGGCGCCTCGGTGTGATAGAAGATCAAATTCGCAAGCGCCGTGATCGATTTGACCTCCAATTCATTGGACCGCAAACAATAGGTATCGACGCAGAGGTTGGGGTTTTTCAGCAGCGCCGCAATCGAGCCAATCAACGAGGCAAAGTTGGGTGGACCTTTGACGTTTTCGAGATGCAGCTTTGACTGCCAACTATCGGTTCCCCAATAGAACGGAAAGATGGCATCACGCGCATCCTTCAGATTCCCCGGCAACGTATGAATCTCGGGATTTGCTTGGGCGGTTTCGTAGTTGCGAGACATCAACCGGCCCGGCGGCATTGATTGCTCGGCTTCGAGCGCCGACAACATTTCGCCAAATATTTGCATTAGATCGTCGCGTCGACATGTAAAAAACATATCGACCAAATCTTGCAGTTTCTTAGCGTCCATTGTGATTCTTTCGATTCATGATTTCGTGCATTGAGGGCAGGTTGGCATGATAGTTTTGCGTGCCCTCTTTCAACAGGAGTCGCGACCTTTCCATCCCGCGGGTTGTCGGCATGGCTAAAAAACACAACTTCGTCAGCCGATTTACGTCTGACATTTGGCACGAAACTCAGTGGGGGTGGTTCCCGTTTCGCGTTTGAAGACGGCGGCCATGTATTCGGCGTACTCAAATCCGGCACGCTCGGCGATTTCATGAACCGACAAACTCGTCTCGTTTAGCAAGACTTTGATACGATCGACTCGGACTCGCATGATCTCTTCGTGCGGGGTATGCCCGATCAGTCTCATGAAGCGATGTTCCAGTGCCCGCCGCGACAGCGAAACGTGACGCAGGATGTCGGTGACACGAATATTGGCAAGCGCGTGACGCCGGATATAGCTGAGTGCCCGAGCCACTTCGACGTCCTCGATCGCAAGAGTATCAGTCGATTGGCGGACTCGGATCCCCAGCGGCTGTGTGATCAATCGCTGGCGTGGCGAAACCGGCTCGCCCTGCATCATCCGGTCCAATAGCTCGGCGGCCTCGTAACCGGTGGACTTTGTATCGGGAATCACGCTGGAGAGGTTCGGCTCGGCCAACTCACAAATCAAACGGTCATCGTCGACACCTAAGACCGCGATCTCTTCGGGCACAGCAATTTCAAGCTCGCGACAGACATCCAAAACCTGCTGGGCTTGGAAATCGTAACAAGCCATGATCGCTGCGGGTCGCGGTAATTGTCTCAGCCACGAAGCAATCGCTCGCTTTTCGGCATCCCAGCTAAAGTGGGGATCATAGCGAGGCGTCATCTGGTGTTCGTGAAACGAACATCCCGCTGCGAGGGTCATCTGTTTGAAGTGATCGCGTCGGAGGCTTGACCATGCGAATCCAGGATCGCCACAGTAGGCCAGCTGCGTGAACCCACGTTCGGTGAAATGTTGGACCCCTAACCGCGAAATCGCCTCGTCATCCGTATCCGCCCACGGGATACCTTTGACATGACGCGCGGCACTGAGATCGACGATCGGGAGACCAAATTTTCTCAGACGACGACCAATCGTATCCGTTTCGATCCGCGCGATGATGCCGTCACCCTTCCACGACTGCAGCCATGCCGGCGGCGCCGCGCCACGCTCTTGTTCAGTCAGGTGAATCGACCAATTTGCATGGTGTTTTGCGTACGCGATGATGCCATCCAACAACCCGCGGCAATAGCCGTTGGACGTCTCGATCAGCAGTGCCACAGATCGCCGCGTCATAAACCTTTCCTAACCCCGAGACTCGAATTCATGTGAAATATCTCTGATGGATTGCAAAAAGTCTACTGGATCGCCGCAACATTGCCAGAGAAAATACGCCTTTGCCGGGGACTTGAAGGTGTGTAATCACCCATCGACTGGGGTGATAACGTGTATACTTTCAAGCAATCCACCGCCGCTGAAGTGTGAAATTTATCCGATTCTCTATCCTTCCCACCTAACAAGGCGAGCCTAACCGTGAGCGCATTTCCTGAAGTTTCCAAGATCAAGTACGAAGGCCCCGATTCGGACAACCCGCTCGCATTTCGTTGGTACAACCCCGACGAAGTGGTCGCGGGCAAGACGATGAAGGAACACTTGCGATTCACCGTCACTTATTGGCACACATTTCGGGGCACCGGCAGCGATCCGTTTGGCGGCGGAACAATGCAGCGACCTTGGGACGATGGCAGCGAGTCGGTCGAAAACGCATGCAACCGAGCGCGAGCGGCGTTCGAATTCTTCGAAAAACTGGACGCTCCCTTTTATGCGTTCCATGATCGTGACGTGGCTCCCGAAGGCTCGACACTAAAAGAGACCAACGCCAACCTGGATGCCGTCGCCAAAGTGCTCGGTGAAGAACAGCAGCGGACGGGGGTCAAATTGCTGTGGGGCACCGCCAACATGTTCAGCAACCCGCGTTTCATGCACGGGGCCGCCACGACATGCAACGTCGAAGTCTTTGCGTATGCCGCGGCACAAGTCAAAAAGGCGTTGGAAGTCACCAAGGAACTCGGCGGTGAAAACTACGTGTTTTGGGGCGGCCGCGAAGGCTATCAGTGCCTGTACAACACCGACATGAAACGCGAACTCGATCACCTTGCTCGCTTCTTTCACATGGCAGTCGACTATGCGAAAGAGATTGGTTTTACCGGACAATTCCTGATTGAGCCGAAGCCCAAGGAACCGACCAAACACCAGTACGATTCGGATGCCGCAGCCTGCTTGAACTTCCTGCGTGCCTATGATCTGACCGATCACTTTAAACTGAATATCGAAACCAATCACGCGACCTTGGCAGGTCACGAAATGATGCATGAACTCGAGTACGCCGGGATGCAGGACGCACTTGGTTCGATCGACGCGAATACCGGCGACCTGTTGCTGGGCTGGGACACCGACCAATTTGCCACCAATTACTACCTAACAACGCAAACCATGTTGGTGCTGCTGAAATACGGCTTGGCGCCGGGTGGCGTGAACTTTGATGCAAAAGTCCGCCGCGAAAGCTTTGAACCCATCGACTTGTTCTATGCCCACATCGGCAGCATGGATGCGTTCGCTCGCGGATTGAAAGCGGCGGCGAACATCATCGAAGAAGGTGCCCTGAGCAAGCGGGTCGACCAACGATACAGCAGCTGGGACGGCGAATTGGGCAAGAAAATCGAATCCGGCAAAACGAGTTTCAGCGAGCTTGAAACGCTGATGCTCGAAAAAGGCGACGCGTCGCCAAACACGAGCGGTCGCCAAGAATTGCTGGAAAACATTTTCAATCGCTACTTGGACAAATAGTAGCACTGAGCCGGCTTGCGGCCTGCCTGTAGATCCCAATTCCACAGGCGGGCCGTCGTCGCTGGGGCGTTACTAATGCACACGATTTCCTTGCCTGTGCCCACAAAATCAAACTGACAACATATTGCAATTTGGCAAATCCTGCCCCCTGCTCAACCTCCGTTGGCTAGAAAGTGCCTTGGAGTTTGCAGCCACGTCGATTAAAATTGGAGTGTTGTCCACAAGTCGACAGCAACGAAGAAGACCGTAACTTCGTGCCATTTGCCGCGATCCTGGCTCCGTTTTTAACAAGCGGCGGGATGAGACGGCGGGCAAATCAACAAGTCGCTGAGTCATATCCGCAACGGATATGCCCCCACCGTACAGTGACTTTGGCTGTGAGATCGACTTGGCTGCAACGCGAATTGGCCGCCCTGTCGTATCGACGCCGCCAATTCCCTTCTTCATTCGGATTGAAACGTGAGCAGTCCCTTCTTGAATTTGCCACTACGAGTGTGTTTGTTTGCGATCGTCAGTGGCGCGACATGCCTATCGCACGCTGATGAAACCATCGACTTCAGCGACCAAGTCCGCCCGATTCTGTCGGACAAGTGCTTTCATTGCCATGGACCGGATGCGGAAAATCAAGATTCTGATTTCCGGGCCGACAGCAAGGACAATCTGTTTGCCGACCTGGGTGGCTATTTCGCGGTCGTCCCAGGCGACTTGGAATCGAGCGAATTGCACACACGCATCCACAGCAGCGACGAAGGCGACCAAATGCCGCCGCCGGACAGCAATCGATCGCTGTCGGCCGATGAAAAACGCATTCTCGATTTGTGGATCACACAAGGTGCTCCCTACGAAGGCCACTGGGCTTTTGAACCTCCGGAAAAACACAAAGTCCCCGTCGATGTGATCAAGTCGGCGGAATCGCAAGCGGGCTGGGATACCGCCACGATCCAACGCTGGACCTCGAACCCGATCGATGCCTTTGTCGGCCGACGATTGATCGAATCGGGACTCGCGCCATCGCCCCCAGCAGATGTGATGACCCAGCTGCGTCGCGCATCGTTAACGTTGACGGGGTTGCTGCCGCCGCAAGATCTGCAAGATACGGTGCAAGCGAATCCGACGGATGAAACGTATCGCCACGCCGTCGACCGCTTACTCGATTCGATGGCTTATGCTGAACGTCAATCGCTTCGCTGGCTTGACGCCGCTCGCTACGCCGATACCGATGGGTATCAGAACGACAATGGGCGAACGAATTGGCCTTGGCGAGACTGGGTGACCAAGGCCTATCACGACAATATGCCTTTCGATCAATTTACCGTCGAACAACTTGCCGGCGATATGCTTGCCGACGCGACGGATTCGCAACGATTGGCGACAACCTTCAATCGCAATCATCGTCAAAACAGCGAAGGCGGCGCCCTTGCCGCCGAATTCTTCGTCGAAAACGTGATCGATCGTGTCGAAACCACCTCGACCGTTTGGATGGGACTGACGTTCGGATGTGCGCGTTGCCACGACCATAAATACGACCCGCTAAGCCAAAAAGAATTCTTTCAGCTGTACAGCTATTTCAACAACATTGGCGAACGTGGGATCGGCAAGGGCGTCGATGCGATGCCGACAATGACGGTAGCATCGCCGCTGTCACCCGTTCCCGACGAAATCGTTGCGGCCTACGACGATGCCAAGCGACAACAGACTGCTACCCGCAAGGGGCTTTTTAAACGCATGAATATGTGGATCGAGGAGGTCAGGGACCAATTACCCGTGTCGCCGTACGAGGCGTGGCATGATGCAACAATCCAAAACGCAACGCTCCGCGGCAAAGGCAAGCTTGTTGTCAACGACGACAATACCGTTGAATACTCCCCCGCCGGATCCGCCTCGGGAGTGACCTATGAAATTGAAATTCAGCCGTACACATCCGCGGATGCAAGTCCGGAATCTCAGCAGATCGACGTGTTGCAGATCGAAGCCCTCGTGGATGACCGTTTCACCAAACCCAACCAATTGGCGCCGAGTTCGAACGGCAACTTTGTGCTAACGGATGTGAAGCTTTCGGTAGGGAATCAACCGATCGAAATCGCATCGGCATCCGCAAATCGGCACCAAGCACGTTACATTCCCCAATACACCATCGATGACGACATGCGGTCGGGCTGGGGGATCGCGGGATCCGATGCCGAGGATGTCCGCTTGACCCTGGAACTGAAGACACCGATCCAGCCCGTGGCCGGGACGACAATCAACGTCTCCATGAGTTTCACTCGAGACTTTCCCAATCATTCGATCGGTAAATTCCGACTACAAACGGCAGCCAAGAATCCAGACGCCGAGGACAAACCCTTCATTGCGGATCAATCCATCGTGGCGATCCTGCGAAAACCACTGAAATCGCGATCCAAGGACGAACAGAAAAAACTTTCGGAATACTACGAGTCGATTGACCCTGAACTGCAGGAAGCGAAACAACGCTTTAAAGACGCAGACAAGGCGTTAAAGGAAGCAGGCGGCAAATTTGCGACCGTCATGATCATGAAAGAGCGCGACGGCGACCCGTTGCCCGCCTATCTGTTGATGCGCGGCCAATACGACGCGCCGGACAAGAGCGAAGTGCTCTCACGCGGCGTGCCGGTTGCACTGCTCTCATCCGCCGATGTCCCACAACCCGCAGACCGGCTTGAATTGGCCAAGTGGCTCGTTTCGCCGAATCACCCGCTAACCGCTCGCGTCACCGTCAATCGCATCTGGCAAGACCATTTTGGGACGGGATTGGTGTCGACCAGCGAAGATTTTGGGGTGCAAGGCGAGGTTCCGTCGCATCCTGAATTGCTCGATTGGTTGGGGGTCGAGTTCATCGAATCGGGATGGGATGTCAAGGCGATGCATCGACTGATTGTCACGAGCCAAACGTACCGGCAATCGTCGCGGGTCAGCGAATCGGTGGCCGCAATCGACCCCAACAATCGGCTTTTGGCACGCGGCCCACGTTATCGCAGCGATGGTTTTGTCATCCGTGACATTGCCTTGCAAGCCAGTGGATTGCTGCACGATGAACCAGGCGGCCCTTCGGTCAAACCCTATCAACCTGACGGATTGTGGGAATCGCTGGCGGCCAATGCGGGAACCAAGTACCAAACCAGCAGCGGCAACTCACTCTACCGCAAAAGCATGTACTCGTACTGGAAACGCGCGGTCAATCCGCCTCGCCAAATCATTTTTGATGCGGGCGGACGCGAGGTTTGCAATGTTCGAGTCCGACGGACCAACACCCCGCTACAAGCATTGGTGTTGATGAATGATCCGACATTCCTCGAAGCGGCTCGCAAACTTTCGGAACGTGGATTGAAACCAGCGGGGCTCTCCGACACTCAGCGAATCGAACAAATGTATCGATGGGCGATTGCGAAACCGATCTCCGAGCGGTCGACCAAAATCTTGCTCGGATCGCTCGACTATTTCCGCAAACATTTCAAGTCCAAACCAGAAGCGGCGAACCACTTGCTTGCGATCGGCCAATCCCCTCGCGACGAATCGCTTGATGTGATCGAACATGCGGCCTTCACGTCACTCGCCCACTTGATCCTGAATCTCGACGAATTTGTCTCGGTCCAGTAACCCTCGACACGCAGCAGCCCCCACGGCAATTTCGCCAAACCGCGACGTGTTCAGCTGCGACCAGCCAAATCAGCCTCACGCTCTTTCCTGCCCATTTCCCACCAAGGGACTCGTGATGACCAAAGCCAACGACATCCAGCATCCGAATCACATCGCCGACGAAAGCCGATTGATGCTAACGCGTCGACATTTCTTTGGTTGCACCGCTTCGGGAGTCGGAACCGCCGCGCTCGCGTCGATGCTCGGCAGTGACGTTGTCGGTGCCGACGACACGTCGACATCCACGGGCATCCCTGACCCCAACGGGCTGCTGAAGCAATACCACAATCCCCCCAAAGCCAAACGGGTCATCTATCTGTTTCAAAGTGGTGCACCATCTCAGCAGGAACTGTTTGATCACAAACCTTTGCTCCGCGAGCATGAAGGCAAAGAGCTACGTGATTTTGTCGACATGAACCAACGCGTCACCGGAATGACCGCCGGACAGAGCAAGTTCCCTTTGGCAGGAGCACGCTGGAAATTCGACAAGTTCGGCGAGTCGGGAATCGAGATGTGCAGCGAACTGATTCCCCACATCGGTTCACTGGCCGACGACATGTGCTTGATTCGCTCGATGCAAACCGAGGCGATTAACCACGACCCGGCGATCACCTTTTTCCAAACCGGCCACCAATTGGCCGGACGTCCAAGCATCGGGTCGTGGATGCATTACGGCCTCGGTTCGATGAACGAGAATCTGCCGACCTTCATCGCGATGGTTTCGCGAGGGACCGGCCGCCCCAATTGCCAACCGCTGTACGACCGACTGTGGGGCAGCGGCTTTTTACCGTCGACCTATGCGGGCGTCAAATTAATGAGCATTGGTGACCCGGTACTGTACTTGAGTAACCCCGCGGGACTCGATGCGACCGCCCGTCGCCGAATGCTCGATGATTTGGCCAAGCTGAACGAAGAAAAACTTGATGAGTTCGGCGACCCCGAAATCCACACTCGTATACAGCAGTACGAATTGGCTTATCGAATGCAAACCTCGGTTCCGGAACTGACCGATTTCTCGGATGAACCTCAACATGTGCTCGATAGCTACGGCCCGGACGTCACCAAGCGGGGCACGTATGCGAACAATTGTTTACTCGCACGCCGATTAGCCGAACGTGATGTGCGTTTCATCCAGTTGTTCCATATGGGATGGGACCAACACTTCACCATGCCCAAACAATTGCCTGGGCAATGTCGCGACACCGACCAGCCCACCGCGGCACTGGTCAACGATCTCAAACGGCTTGGATTGCTCGAAGACACTTTGGTGGTTTGGGGCGGCGAGTTCGGCAGAACATCGTATTGCCAAGGAACGTTGAACGAACAAACCTACGGCCGTGACCATCATCCACGATGTTTTTCGTTGTGGATGGCAGGAGCTGGGATTAAACCGGGGACCACTTACGGCGCGACGGACGAGTTCTGTTACAACATCAACGAAAATCCCGTCCACGTGCACGATTTGCATGCAACGATCATGCAGCAAATGGGAATCGATCACGAAAAATTGACTTTCCGCTTCCAAGGACGCTACTTTAGGTTGACCGATGTTCACGGTCATGTCGTCAACGATATTTTGACTTAGCCACCTCTGGTCACAATCGCACATTGCTCCTAACGAGCGAGCACTGCTAACCATCTATAGAGATTGAAAATCTGTATAGATTTGGCATCTTACGTCGACTCTAGCGGACAAATCGGCTTTGCGCTGTCCGTTTTTCCGTGAATGGAAAGAGCGAATATCTTGCGGATGCTGCAATTGCTTGCACATTAGGCATCTCGGTGCAAACAAATTCCGCAGCGATCACTTTGCACTTCGCCATACCGGGCAGCGATGTGGCTACTTTTGCAAAAAAGCAGAGCCATCAAACCAGGACCAGGCACGCCGCTCCACAAGAGGGGGTCCGAAGAAAGAAGGGGCGGCCTGCAAACGCTACTGCGGCCGCTGTGCAGGCCAAATCTCCCTTGGAAATCGGAGGCGGATGCGAATCGATTGACTCCACTTTAGCGATGTTTTGCCGCCTCGCACACATTGGCGCGGGGTTTGCGAACCCGACCTTGTCAGGCGGTATCCGTATCAGCCGAAACGCTTTCTTCGGCTGAAGTCCATTTTCTTATTCGAAGGGTCTTTGTAATGCAGTTTCCGCAACGTCGTCACGCTTTTACGCTCGTTGAACTTCTGGTTGTAATTGCCATTATTGGCGTTTTGGTCGGTTTGCTGCTGCCTGCGGTTCAGGCAGCACGCGAAGCAGCACGGCGAATGTCATGTTCCAACAACATGAAACAAATTGGTCTTGGTTTACACAATTACCACAGTGCTTTTAACAAGTTTCCTTACTCTGCGAGCCAAGCGGGTTCGATCACCTCGGGCACCGCGATTCCTGGGTTAACCAAGATTCGCAATCATCGCGGTTGGATGGGCGTTTTGCCTTACATCGAGCAGCAAAATCTATACGAAGAAATGGATACCTCGGCGTCCACCGGTGCTTACGTTCGCGACTCGTCCCAAAGTACGCTGTCGGGACCGAAACCAGGCGAACTCGGCAACGCCAATGACGTGGTGATCAGCACCGCGGTGCAGTCGTTTTTGTGTCCATCGGATCCGAACCCGACTCACTACGCCACGACTTCCAGCAATTCCTATTCGATTTCGCCAGGCACAACGTCACTGCAAGGAGCATATACAAACTACGAGTTCAGTATCCGCCGAACCTCATCGACCGCGCCGAAGTGGAGCCAAGACGATCAATTGACACGTCGTATGTTCGGCTTGGACGATTCGTCTCGCATGCGAGATATTCTTGATGGAACCAGCAACACGGTTGCGATTTGCGAAACGCTTCGCGGTGTGCACGATGGTGTGCCACAGACATGGGGATACACCAAGTGGGTCGGCAACGGCGTCGATTTGGCATACAGCCTGGGGATCAATAACTTGCTGTGTTGTGCATGGGACACCGTGCCATTTCAACGAACGCGGCAAGCAAGTCGCTTGAGTGCTTGGTCCACCGCTGGCAGCGTGCACCCGGGCGGCGCTCAATTCACCTTGGCTGACGGGTCGGTTCGGTTCATCAGCGAATCAACCGAAATTTCGATCCTGCGACACCTGGCTTACATTTCCGATGGCGAAGTCATCGAAGAATTCTAAATCGATAGCGACCTGAATTCCAACCCAGTTGCGATCGGTCGTCTTCGGGCTTTCAAGTATTAAAAACACACGGCTCGCACCTGAGCCGTGTCCTTCCTTCGCATGTTCGTTTTATTCCTCCCATACAGTCCACAGGGACATTAGAAAATGCAGAAATTCAATCCACTGGTTTGCAGCGTTGCTATGTTGATTCTCGCCAGCATCGGTTGTGACGGCAGCACAACGTATGACGTTGTCGCAGCCTCAGGAACCGTGCTGCTGGACAACAAACCAATCGAAGGCGTCTCGTTGACGCTGATCCCTCAAGCCGGGATCAAGGGTCGCGGCGGTTATGCCACCAGCGCCTCTGATGGCACGTTCACGCTGCAGTCGGAACCGGAGGTGATGGGGGTCGTGCCGGGCAACTACATGGTGCTGTTCCGCAAGTATGCAATGCCCGATGGCTCGCCAGTCCCACCTGGCACCTCTGCAGCCGATGCAGACTTGATCAACCAATTGCCTGAGATTTACAGTCATCCCGAAAAATCGCCGATTTACGCGACGATTCCCGCCACGGGCCCTGAAGGGTTGTCATTCGAATTGAGCTCGCGTCCCTGAACACGGACGCACAAGAACAAGGCTTGACGCTTGTTGATCCAAAACGCTGCTTCACTCTTCCCGCGACGCGGGAAGAGTGACACAGCAACGTGAAAACGAACCGGCGAATGCAACTATGCCTTGACGCCCGCCATTTCTCGGCATTCGGCAGCACATTTCGTACAGGCAGTTGCACACTGTTGACAATGGTCCATCTCGTGCTGGCCGCATTCTTTCGCGCACGCTTCGCAAACTTCGGCCAACAATTCACATGCTTTTGCGCTGAACTGTGAATCACGACTCATCAGGGCTGCGGTGGACCAGCAAAGCGTAGCACAGTCGCGGTCGGTGCGAATGCAATCGGCCATTTTCTTAACATCGTCTTCACCGAGACATGCCTCGGCGCAGTGCTCGCAGGCTTGGGCACAATCGAGGCAGGCTTCGATACAACTGGCAAAACGTTGAATACTCATCGCATATCTCCATGGCGGGGCGAGGTTCAAACAACACAGCCATCTTCCCCGCAATCTGGCTGTGCTTTGTCGAGAAGAGTGCAGGTCGTTTGATCGTCAACGCACAAAGCGGTCCCACGATCCATAGGTTTCGGTAATCTTGCCTCGTGGAATACTCAAAATCAGCACAAGGATTCCAAGGACGCTGCTGGTGATGGCAAACCCCGTGGTCGCCGATTCGACCAGCCAAGCGCCGACGATGACAGCGATCGCCAACAAGACGTTCAGGTAACGTCCAACGCGGATGACTTCGCCCATCGCGATCACCGAGACGGTCACGATCAGGGCGCCGCCGAGATGTCCAATATCAGCGGCAGTTGTTTTGATATCGATTCCGAACCACGTGGGTGCAGCCATGACAGCGATCCCCAGTGCGGTACAAACCACTAGTGTCCATGGAAAGCTCATCCCCCAGATCGACGCCTTGAACAGCTGCCACGGCTTCTCCGGCATCTCGATTAGATCGGGGGATCGTTCGTCCGTTGTACAACCATCCGCTTTGCCCCCTTTCCAAAAGATTTGCCAAAGCGATCCGCCGCGATCGCCACGCTGTTTGGCTTGGCGAACATGCTGGAACATCGCGATCACTTCGTCGACTTCTAGCGGAATCATCGGCAACATCACCAAAGCCGCCAACAAACACATCGCACACCAATGGTGCACCAGCACCGGTTGCGAAATGACCAGGACAATGTGAGTCAGCCCCAGCGGGATCACCAAGACACCAAAGAAGGCGACCATCCATGGCATCGTTCGCCAACGCGATGGACTGCCCATGTACCCCATCATGAATTCAAACGTGTACGAAACGACTCCCAGTCCTCCATCGGAGATCGGCCACATGTGAGACATCTTGGAATTGAGCACCTTTTTGGATCCACTTTCGAATCCAAAGAAAGGGTCCCAAACAAAGTCAATATACCCAAGTTGGAACATCGCTAGGTATCGCGAGACAACGAAGCCGACAAATCCGGTCGCGATCATGATCCAGCGTTGAGGCCAGCTCGATGGGTTGTAACTCCAACCGGGCGGCGTCGCCGGCCCGTGCTGCATGTACATGATCATGTTGGGCATCCCGGGGATCAGGATTGTCAGCGCCATCACGAAGATGCCGACCAAAGAGTCATTGGCATACGATGCAGCGGTGGGTGCCCAGAACAGAATCGGAGCGAACGTCAACCAGACACCGACGAAACAGCATGCCCACAAACTGTAGGGACGATTAGGCGTAAGCGAACGCCATCCCAATATCACCAACAACAATCCCGAGATGACGTCGCTGGCGGTCATCAACCACGCACGCAACTGGCGAAGCTCTGCGGTGGATTCCTCGGCAAACCAGGGGCCTCGCCCTCCGCTGGGGTCCACCCACAACGCTTCGTTGAGATAACCAAAGTTAAAGGGTGCCAAGATCAGCCAAACACCCAACATCGGTAGTGTCCAATAAACCCACAACGTTTGTTTGTGGTGCATTTTCAGCATCGACAAACGATCGTCATGACTCATTTCATGCCCGCCGCTGTGATCGCCGCCGTTGTTGTTGTCGTCATGATCCTGTTGATGATCGTCCCCGTCGTGCTGCCCCTTTTTCATCGCCATTTCGGCCATCGGACGCGAGACGCCGCGGGATCCCATCATGCCGTGCTTGGATTGGTCGCTCATCGTTCAGACTGGTTGTCGGTAAAGGTTTGATGTTTGGGCTGTGACATCCAGGACGGTCAACCAAGCAAAGCGAAAAACGCAACTTTACCCCTGAGTGGCCTACCCGCGATGGAATGCCCATTTGAAAAAAGCAAAAGGCAAATACCATGCCAGGGTATCGATGCGACGGACCAGCGTCCGAGTCAGCGGCAGTGCGAATGATGCGTCAATCTTGTGTCTAGTCGTGCGATGGCGGTGATCCTTCGTGGCCGTGATAGGCCGGAGGAACGTAGAAGTTGACGGTCTTTAGTGGAGCATTGCCTAGATTAATAATCTCGTGCGTTTCATTGCGTTCGATCAACAGCAGCGTTCCCGATTTCAGCGGATATCGCTGCTGCTGAATCACCGCCTCGCCTTCTCCGGAAACCACGTACAGCCACTGGTCGCTGTCTTGATGACGATTGTCAGGGCCGCCCGTCGAGTCGCCTTTGGTCAGCACCATCACCGCCGCCTGGGACCGCTCATTTCCAGCGACGACATGAAAGTTCGACAGAAATTCAAGTTGTCGGCGTTGCATCGGTGCTGCTCCGTACGAGATTAAATTGATAAAGTGCAGATCACTCAGGCAAAGGACGATTTCGCCGCATCCTTTCGTTCTCCCAACGAACCACTCGTCGAAACACCGACGCGGTCTAGCGATTCGAGCGACGAAGCATTTTTCGTCATCACCGACAAGGAACCTTCGGTTTCAATCACCACGGCATCGACGTCGCTGGGTTCCGCAACGCCTTGTTGGCGCATCGCTGCGAGCACTTCATCTCGCGAAACACGCTGTTCCCGCATCGCATCGACCAGGAATTGTCCTTGAAAAAAGATCAATGTGGGCTGAGCTTTGATGACCGCTTGATACTTGGGATAACGAACCGCCAAAAACGTGTTGATCAACTGCAGCAGGACCAACAATCCAAGGGCAAGCACTCCCTGCACGAGCGAGACTTGGCTCGATGTCAGTATCGAAGCGAGAGTCGATCCGAACGCGACGGTGACTACAAGATCAAACGCATTCATTTTCGAGAGTGTGCGTTTGCCACTGATCCGCAGCAAGACCACAAGCGAAATATACGAGAGTGCTCCGAGGACCAGCGTCCGAATCACGGGCGCCCATCCGTCGAAGATCATTTTGAGTCCGATGTCGTTCATGATCATTCCCCGATGCATTTCCCGTGCCCAAAAGTCGCCCGACGTCTCCGACGTCGGTTTGCATTCACTTGGACGCCGGAGGCGTCGAAGTATGTTTACACCGACGTCGGAGACGTCGGGCGACTTTGATCACGCCGATAGTAATATTCACCTGCCGCCAAATGTGCCTTCGCCGGATTGTCTTCGATATAACGACGTAAATACTCAAATTGCTCCAGGCTGCGAACGAGATGATCAAACGGATCATACTGCCAAAAATGACCACGGCATCCACTTTGTCGATTGATCTTGGTCGCTGTGAAACGCATCCATGCAGTGCATTGATGCTGCATCGATTCCTCGGTAGGAAAGGATGCAAGCAAATGGAAATGATTTGGCATCACGACGAAATCGCCCATCGAATAACGCACATGATCAAATTTTAAGAGCGAGTCGGCAACGATCTTGGCGAGCGACGGGTCACGCAGAAGACATTTACCGCAGCATTGATCCAAGCAGTCTTCGCGTTCTTGATTGAAATGTCGATTAAAAGCATTTCGATGCTTGGTATTCAACCGTTTTACCGCGGAACGCCAATCGACGTCATTACCCGAGAGCACGCCGAGTCGCGTTAGCCAATCTACGCGTTGACGATCCCACAACTCCAATACTTCCCTGGGGATCGAATCAAAAGTACGAATGGTGATAAACACGATTGCCCCCGTCTGCGACCAATGGGGCTTGATCGATTCACGAATTGCCAATGACGCGTTTGGATCAAAAAATTCACCAATCATGATGATCCCACTTTCAGACGACAGACGTCTGCGGAAATGCACACCGACGTCGGAGACGTCGGGCGACTTTATTTTAGCAATCGGATTGGTTCTGCGTTGGTACAGCAGTTGCTCGCACTGGTGAGGTTAAATCTACGTACGAAAACAGGAGCTCACGAGCGATGTCACAACTAACCGTTCATTGGCGACATGAAGGATTTTCTCACGATGCGGGACTGCGCAGCAACGAGGATATTTCGGGGACCAACGTCGACAGCGTGCATACGGGCGTATTGACCGACGAGCATCAAGAGGTGACCGACGGCCGGCCGGTGTTGGTCGAGGATGAAACCAGCCGAGTGTATCGAGCTGCGGATTTGCCGCCGGACACTCAAGTGGTTGTCGCGGAAGTCACAGAGCCTGTGCAGCCGATGCTTGAAAAAGCACGCCGCGCTGGTTTCGAAGTGGTGACTGCCAGCTAAATCGCGTCATCGGCTCGGTTTCAAAAGACCTCGGATCAACTTTTATCTTGGCAAATCCAATGACGGTGAATCACGAATTACTATCCACCTATTTAAATGACCACCTCGCCGGAGCCACCGCGGCCACGGAGGTGATCAAACAACTGATCGACGAGAACCAAGGAGAAACGCTTGGTGAATTCGCCACCACTCTGCTGCAGGAAGTGGAACAAGATAAAGCGGAACTCGAAGGTTTGATCCAGCGTTATGACGCGATACCCGGAGTGGTCAAGAAAACGATTGCATGGACCGGCGCCAAGTTGAGCCAGCCAAAATTCGGACGTACTACATCAGGCGATTTCGGAAACTTCCAAGCTTTCGAGTTTCTGTCGCTGGGAATCTTGGGCAAACGTGCGTTGTGGACGATGCTGCAATCGCTGAGTGATCCCGAGTTACTCAGTCTCGATTATTCGCACTTGATCGAGCGTGCAGAGAATCAGTTCCAACAAGTCGAAGCGTGGCGAACCCGCACGGGAGCGTTCGCGATGAATCAAGGGACCGCCGTATGAGTCTGACTGATTCAGATTCCCAGTTTGACGAAACCGAACAATCTACGACGGCGCTGTTGATTGTCGATATGATCAATGATCTTGAATTCGACGAAGGCGAACAATTACTGGATTTCGCGTTACCGGTTGCCAAACGATTGCAGAAGCTGAAGAAACGATTTGCCGAGCGAGGCTGGCCGGTGATCTATGCCAATGACAATTTTGGCAAATGGCAATCCGATTTTCGTGGCCAAGTCGACCACTGTTTGCACGACAACGTTTGCGGTAAAGCAATCGTCGAATTGCTGGTGCCTCAGTCGGACGATTACTTTGTGCTGAAGCCGATGCATTCGGCTTTTTACGGCACCACGCTGGATATCCTGCTAAAGAAATTAGGGGTCAACACGTTGGTAATTACCGGCGTCGCCACCAACATTTGCATCTTGTTCACGGCGAATGACGCCTACATGCGAGGCTATCAGATTTGGATCCCTGGGGATTGTGTGGCCGCCAATACCGCCGATCTATCCGAAGCGGCGCTCGAGCAGGCGAGAATGGTGCTAAAGGCTAACACGACGAACTCGGCCGAATTGGACTTGGACAAACTGGAGTGACGTCCGCAATTCATCAAGACCTGCAAATACCCGATAGCATGACCATTGGACTCAGTATCTTACAACTCAGTGTCTTACAAGCGAAAGCGGATCGGCAACACTTCCTCGGACGCCACGGGGCGGCCATAACGTTTTGCCGGCTGGCCCTGCCATGACTGGACTGCTTCGATTGCCGCGCGGTCTAACGAGCCGTGCCCGCTTGAATTCACAATCTCCACCCGCTCGACTCGTCCCATCACGTCGATAATCAGCCTTAGCTTGACGGTTCCTTCGAGACGACGAGCCACCGCATCGGCAGGGTATTCAGGGGGAGCGTTAGCAGAAAAGTCGGCAGGCGTCCGATCGGAGATTCCGGCGACTTGTTCCATTGGGTTCATGGAAACACTGGGAGTGAACATCGCCGTCGATGGACGACGCGGACGCTTTGCAGCGACATCGGTTACCGTCGGTAGCTCGCGTTCGGGTTGCGGTCGACGCGTCGGCAGAACGGAAATCTCGGTTTGCACTTCGGGCACTCGCACGGGCGTTGGAACCAGAGTCGTCGCGACCGTGGTTTGCCGATCGCGTGAGACGTCGTCCGCTCGTAGGTCCGCGGACAAAGGCTCTGTCACCAGCGTTTCCCATTCGCTCTCGCTCAGCCGTTCAAGTGGGACGGGATCGATCGAAACAGGATCAATTGAAACGGGCGTGGCCGACGGCATCGTCATGCTCATCCGAACCGTAACCACCTGCGAATCGCCCTCCAGCGCGAAGCGATCGATGACTGTCATTGGGACAGCACAAATCGCCGCCACCGCGGTGGCGTGCAGGGCAAGGGAAAATCCCGTCGATCGTGCAAAAAGGCTGAAGTCTCTCACTTTGTTAAGTATAACTTCCCCTACGCAGTTAGGCGAAGCCGATACATTTCGCTGCCATGTTCAATCCAAACCTCGCGACGTCCTTGCAGCAATTCGGTTGACGGAATGATCTTCGGCAATAACTTTGTGGACGAGCAATTCGGCGGTTCGGCGGCGGCCGCATCGGATGGTTCAGAATCTGTCACGAAAAACTTAGTCACGGGACTCGATAGAAGGGAATATAGAAAGCCGGCAGCGACCGTGGCCCAATCACGAATCCGCAGCTGACGTTTCTGCTCAGCACGCGTTTTCGCAGCCTGTTTCCTTGTCACGGAACCTGCCACGGAATCCCTTAGCACGGGGCGTGCCACTCCTGGGCATAGTCCCCGATCGACAAGCCACCGACACGAGAAATCGCGGCAAATTTCAGTTATTTCGATCGCTATCGTGAGCATCCCAACCGACATAGCGAACCGCCAGCGACGGATTCCCCACCAGACGGGGCGAAGTTTCCATCGTTAATTCCGTTAAATTTGCTGTCGGTCGTTCGCAATACGTTGACTTTGACGATGCCGGAAAAGGTCAATGGAGCGATCGAATCGAGTGCACCGATGAAACGGGATAGCTCGATCAAGACGATTGCAAGTGTCTAGCCCTGTTGCCACGGCCAATGCATCGTTTGGAAGAATAAGGACACTGCAACGGTGAAAAGGATTTCACAATTCGCCCTCGCGATACTGCCGCCGCTGGGCATGATAGGTATGGGTTCAATTGCACTGAGCGACGATCCCGTGATCGCCGCCTCGGGACATCACCCCGTCACCTTGGCAACACTGCTGCAACAGGACGAACAAGCCACATTGCCGGAAATTGAAGTTCGGCCGCCGGAGGTTCCCGCGACACCGGTTCCATCGACCGATCCCAATCGCCCTTCGTCACCGACCGCAGGCGATCCAGGAACCGACACGTCGGGAATCGAGACGTTTGAACCATCCACCGACGATTTTGGGACGCCGCCAACGCCACCCTCCGGCAACAATCAATCTCAGACGGACGCCGCGAACGAAGCATTTTTTAGCGAATCGTTTCCTTCGCTGAGCAATCAAATGTTTGGCGGTAGCGCAAACAATCCGACGGGGCTGAACAGCATCGTGCGGGGTGAGTCGGATCTGTTTACCACACCGCAGATGGCGACCATCATCGACCGCGATGACCTCGACCGACGTCAAGCCACAACGATGTACCGGGCATTACAAGAGGAAGTCGGTGTCACGCTGCAACAAACCGGCAACGGTCAATTGTCACCGTTCATACGCGGTTTGACGGGCCAACAGATCTTGGTGCTGGTCGACGGCATTCGCATGAACACCAGTATCCTCCGGCCAGGCCCGAACCAATACGCCGCCACGATCGATCCAGGGTCGATCGAACGGATCGAAGTGATTCGCGGCGCCGAATCGGCTCTATGGGGCAGCGACGCGATCGGCGGGGTAATCAACGTGGTCACACGATCCGCCGACCCGCTACGTGGCGATTACTTCAGCCCGCAATTCAGTCAAATCTATAGCACGGCGGAAGCATCCTCGTACACCCGCACTGGGTTCAGCGGTTGGTACGGTGCGACCGGTATCACGGGAGGCGTCTCGTACTTGGATGTTGGCAATGTCGATGTCGGTGGCGACTTTGGGCGCCAACCGGCAACGGACTACACCCAATACGCGGGCGACATCAAACTGCAACGGATGCTCAACGAAGATTCGTTGTTGACGGTAGCGTTGCAACACTTCGAGCAACAAGACCTGAAACGCAGCGATCGCTTTCTGCCTTTTGTGCTTGGTCCGGCGTCCGACGGCAGTGTGCCGACACAGCGACCGACGGTGTTTGATCCACAGCAACGTGATTTGATCTATGCACGACTCGAGGGACTGGCCGCAGACGATCTTTTCTTTGCCGATGCGTATTCGATCACACTATCGGGCTCACGCACCAAAGAGGCCAGCGTGGTGGACCGCTACGCCAGCAACGATCCCTCGGCCGAACCCACGCGTCGTGAGATCGGCGAGTTCGACGATCTCGGCTGGGGCACCACCCTGTCTGCGGTAAAAGGCATGGGCGATTATGGCAAATTGACTTACGGCACCGATTTTTATGCCGAATCGATCAATGCCGAGCGAGTCCAAATCAACAATCCCACCTTGCCTGGGGCGACGCCTACGCCGACCGACCCTCAGTACCCCGACGATTCGGAAGCCGATCGAGTGGGTGCGTTTCTGTCATGGAACGTGCCTCTGACAGAGCGACTTGATGCCACGACAAGTGTTCGCTACGAGAACATTAACGTCTCAGGCACCCCTGACTTTGACACGCTCGGCCCCGTCTTTTTTGAACGCTCCTACCAAGATTGGATCGCCAGTGTCGGATTGTCGTATTTGTTGACCGAACAAGTACGATTGGTCGGTGGCGTTTACGAAGGATTCCGTGCGCCAACGATCGATGACTTGACAGCCAACAAAACGTCACTGCAAAACAATGTCTCGGTGCCGCTGATTGGCAACCTTGATGTCCAAGCCGAACATAGCTACACCTACGAAGTGGGGCTGAAATACAACGACGATCGGTTGCGATTGCAGTTGATCGAATACTGGACCGACTTCGATAGCATCTTGGCTCGTGAATCCATTGGTGGATCGGACTTCCTGACCAATCAAACCGCGTACCTCAACGGTACCGAACTGAGTGGCGAATACATGCTGTATCGCAACTTGTCGCTCTATGGAAACTTTGCCTACACCTATGGCCAATTGACCACCACGAATGAACCGATCTCGCGGATCCCGCCAACCCAGGGAATTTTGGGCCTGCGTTTGACCGTTCCCCAGCCACGAGCCTATTTCGAGGTCTTCACATGGATGGTGCGTCGTGCTGATCGCTACAACGATGTGAACCTTGGCGATGTGCGGTTCATCCCAGGCGGTACGCCGGGCTATGCAACGCTGAACGTACGGACGGGACGATCGTTTGGCGAGGCGAACCAACACCAATTGTCGGTATCGCTTGAAAACATCACCGACAAGTACTACCGCGTGCTCGGCAGTGGCGTGGACGGCACCGGATTCAATGCGGTGTTTGGCTATCAGTACGCCATGTAGAGACGTGCTTTTCTTTACAGAGCTGTCCAAATTGAATAAGCCCGTAGTGGAATTCACCAGAATTCCTTCCTCAAGATCGCAGTGGAATTCACCAG
>NZ_ANOG01000991.1 GCF_000346295.1 Rhodopirellula maiorica SM1
AATCTATGGTTCGCCAAAGTCGTCTACGCGCGTGATTCGATTGACGAGATGCTTGACGAAGCAATCGCCGAGAGCGAATCCGTCTTTGGATTGATACTCCTATTGGCAAGTGGATGCGTGGGATTGGTGCGACGCGTGTTATGGTTGTTCATGGTTGCAGCGCATACTGCTAGCAGCATCTTCAGTCGCCAGATGGAGTTCGATGCAGACCGCTACGAAATCGCCTTGGTTGGATCCGATGTTTTTGTGACCACAGGCGAAGAGTTGCACCTGTTGAACGCGGCGTCGGGGCATGCGATGGAGGGGATGTATTCGCTAATCAAGAAAGCGGTGATGATTGACAATATTCCTCGCATGATTCAATTGTGCCGCCATAAGATGCCATCGGATGAGGTCGTCAAAGTGAAGCAATTCATCAGCTCGGGTAAAACCGGTCTACTGGACACACACCCTTGCACGCGGGAGCGGATCGAAGCTGCGCAGCGGATTGGGCAAGAGGGCGTGTTCACGATTGACCGTCCGGCGCGTGAACTGTTTCGCCATTACGATGCACTGTGTAGCAACGTGACGCAAGACTTCTATCGCAATGCCATTGGCCGGCTCGTCAACCCTAGCGAGCTGCAGCCCGTGGATCAGCATCTGCATGTCTTGATGCACTAGGGGGCAGAAAACTTTCGAATCCAAAAATCCCAGCAAGCCCAAAGGTTTAGCAGCCCAGGCTGGAGACAATACGGCTAACATACGGAAAGATTCCTTCCTGGCGGATTCGCGAAAGATACGAACGATGAATCAAAGTAAGATTGATAACCAGCCGATGCGTTGGCAGTACGGCAAACTCCGCTCCAGTCATGCGTGGGTCGGGTGGGTCACGTTGGCAATGGGAATCTTCGCACTCCCTTTGGCGTGGCTGCTGCGTAACTCGATCGATGTGGCCGGGGCTCCGTTATCTCCGTGGGCGGTGCTTCTGGTTGGGGTGACGCTCGCGATCACTGGAGTCTTGGTGTCGATCTCGCTGCTTCGCGCCAAATCACGTCCTCCAAAATGGATCACGATCTCGGATGGGAACCTGACGATACCGGGTGGCCTTCTGGTGGGGGCCGGTTGGTCAATGCCGTTAACCGATATCAAAGTCCGAACGACGGATCTAGGGTTTGTTAAGCAATTGCAGTTATCGGGACGACGCAAACGGACAACGCTATCGTCGGCCTTGTTTTCCGATGACGCTGAGTTCGATCGCCTTGCCAACACGCTGCAAAACGTGCCCGGCACCGTATCCAGCTCTGATGCAAAGGGTACCTGACACCCACTTGCCCTCCAACAGCTTATCGATTCAATAAGCCGAACGGCGTTAGCGGTTGGGTAGCACTCGCAACCCGGGGCGTTACGGGCACTCGGCTCACGTTGCAGGCTAGGCATTGCCCTCCATCAACAAGTCGTCAAAACTTTCGATTATCTTGGCAAGTCTCCGAGAGTCACGGATGCCTCCGACACGTCAACAGACCCGCGCCGACCATTCAGCCAAATCGCCAAATCAACTCGACGAGTAACATGAACATTTCTCTCCGCCTAATCCCGCTTCTCTTGCTGGTTGCAACCGCGACGGCTGCCGACTCCAAGCCGCCGAACATCGTTTTGATCCTCTCCGATGACCAGGGTTATACCGACTATGGTTTCATGGGCCATGATCAAATCGAAACCCCGAACCTTGACCAGCTGGCTCGAGAGAGTGCGTTGTTTCGGCGAGGCTATGTCCCAACCGCATTGTGCCGCCCCTCGCTGATGACGTTGGCAACGGGCCTCTATTCGCATCAGAATAAGACCACTGGAAACGACCCCGCCCGCACTCCCGCCAACAAGGCTCACGCTGAAGAAGCGGGCGAAGACATTCGCGAACTGCTGATCTCGCACATCGACCGCACCGGTGCCCTGCCTCAGTGGCTGGCCACGAAAGGCTACGTTAGTCATCAGAGCGGAAAATGGTGGGAGGGTTCTTTCGAGCGAGGTGGGTTCACCGAAGGAATGACCAAGGGGTATCCCAATAGCGGCGGACGCCATGGTGATGCGGGGCTGACGATCGGGCGTGATGGCATCAAGCCGGTCACAGACTTTATCGACCGTAGCGTGGAAGCAGAAAAGCCATTTTTTGTTTGGTACGCACCTCTGTTGCCCCATACACCCCACAATCCGCCGACTCGACTACTCGACAAATACCTCAAAAAGGGAGTGCAGGAACGAGTCGCGAAGTACTACGCGATGTGTGAATGGTTCGATGAAACCTGCGGTTCTCTTGTGGACCACATCGACGATTCGGGAATTGCCGAAGAGACGCTGGTCATTTACGTCACGGACAACGGCTGGATCCAGACGGAAAAAGGCGGCTACGCAGCGCGATCGAAACGGAGTCCCTACGAGCTCGGAACACGAACGCCGATCATGTTCCGTTGGCCCGGCAAAATCGCTCCGGCGGATCGTCCCGAACTTTGTTCGTCGATCGATTTCGTGCCGACGGTTCTGGCCGCCGCCGGGGCAACCGGACCTCACGATTTCCCCGGACTCAATCTGCTGCCGCAATTATTGTCGGGCGAGGCCATTGAACGCGACACGCTGTTTGGCGAATCGTTTGCCCACGACATCGCCGATATCGAGAATCCGCAGGCATCGCTGCTGTATCGCTGGGTGATCAAAGGCAATGACAAGCTGCTGCTGACATACGACGGAGCGACAGGGAAGATGAGGCATCCACCGGAAGATGCTGCGGCGAAGCTCTACAACTTGAAGGACGATCCTTTGGAAACCGTGAATCTCGCCGAGGCGAATCAGCAGAAAGTCCAGGAACTGAGTGCACTTTTGGACGCGTGGTATGTTCCAAGTGAGCGTCAAGCCGGCAAGCTCGCCCCTGCTGCACCGTAGGCAAGTTTCCCGGCAGCGGAACTCGCGTGCGGCTTGTTGAATTATCAAGCCGCGACGCATCAGCGGCTGGGTATAACGCACTTCCCGGTGCCTTACCGCCAATGCCATCTACTTTCGTAGTGGGACTCGCCAGAGTTCCTGGTGGCTCAATAGCGAATACAGGAATTCTGGCGAATCAGACTTTAGAATGTTTCGTTTAACCGTTAGCCGATAGGCGTACGCCAACGGATGCGAGTACGCCTTCGGCTGACTGATAAACGATTGAATCAACAAGCCGTTAACGACTTCCACTAGGACTAGGGGATCAGATTCCTGATGCGGACAACGTCAACAACATTCAGTGGACGTCGAACGATTCCCAAAAGCTTACCGCAAACCTGAATGGCATTGCCGGCATTTCAAATGCCGATTTAAGACAAAAAGAGTGATGATGAAAAAGACGAAAACCGCTTGTTTATTTGCTTGGTTGCTTACGCTCTGCGTCGGCTCGACCAATGCGTCTGGCCAAGACACCGCAGCAAACGAAAAATCGCCGAACATCGTGCTGATCATGGCGGATGACCTGGGGTGGAAGGATCTTCATTGCTACGGCAACGAGAAACTTGATACGCCCAATCTTGATCGGCTGGCAGAACAAGGGTTGCTTTTTACCGATGCCTACTCAGCTGCCCCCGTTTGTACTCCGACACGTGCGGCGCTGATGACGGGAGAGTCCCCGGCGCGGCTGAACATCACGAACCACGCGGGAGGACACCCTCCGAATTTCCAAAAGCCCGGCACGGATCTGATCACACCGATCTGGTTGCGACACCTACCGCTGGAACGGGTTACCCTGGCCGAGCAACTGAAGGCGGCTGGGTACGCAACAGGCTTCGTCGGAAAATGGCATCTCTCTCATCGCAACCGATCCGACTCGGACCAGGATCAGCCAATGGAACCGGAATTGCGTCCGGAACATCAAGGTTTTGACATCAACATCGGAGGTTGTCGTTTCGGCGGGCCACCGAGTTATTTCAGTCCATACGGGATTCCCAATCTCGAAGGCAAAACCGACGGCGAGTACTTGCCGGACCGATCTGCCGATGAATGCATCCGCTTCATCGAGTCCGCCCAAGCGGACGGGAATCGCCCATTCTTCCTTTGCTGGTGGAATTACTCGGTTCACTATCCGTTTCAAGCCCCCGACGATTTGATTGCCAAATACGAAGCGAGGAAAGGACCAGGCGTCGAGAATCCGACTTACGCTGCCATGATCGAAGGCATGGATCGTTCGATCGGCAAAGTCATCAAGGCAATCGACCGGAAAGGCTTGGGCGAAGACACCCTGGTGATCTTTACGTCGGACAACGGCCCGTTCGCGGCCAACGTTCAACCATTGCGAGCGGAGAAGGGCTACCTGTACGAAGGCGGGATTCGAGTCCCGATGATTGTTCGCTGGCGCGGTCACGTTCGTCCTTCCAAGCAAACTTCGACGCCGGCGATCACCATGGACATCCATGCAACGATTCTTGACGCAGCCCAACTGGAGGCCGATCCCTCCAACACGCCCGATGGAATCTCGTTGTTGCCGCTGCTTGAAAACGAATCCGAGCTGAAACGCGACTCGATCTACTTTCACTATCCCAATTACGCTTTTCACAAACAGAATCGTCTGGGAAGCGCCATTCGCTCAGGCGACTACAAATTAATCCTGTATTACGACGATGACTCGATTGAACTGTATGACCTAGCAAACGATATCAGCGAGTCGCAAAATCTGGCTAAAGAGATGCCAGAAAAGGCCGAACGGCTTCGATCCGAGTTGCAGGCATGGCTGAAGAAAACCAACGCCAGTCAGCCTCAACGTGCAAGGTGATATTCCGCTTAAAAGTGAAAGCGAGGAACTCTTGGACCAGCGCAGCTCTCTCGCTTACGCATTTTGAAGCTGCGCTGTTGTGTAGAGGGGCAACAGACGTTCGAGGATGCTTGGCAGCTGATCGAGGAGTATCACAAGGTGATCGCAATGAATACAAGACGAAAGCCAACGGGCGCGTGCCGTCCTCGTGGACGAAGTGCCTCGCGGTCCTTCGTCCAAACTCGAACGTGTAGGAACTGACGGTCTACGAATTCGTCCGCGAACTCGGGAAGCTTGGCGGTTTCCTAGGTCGCAATAGCGACGGCGAACTAGGCTGGCAAACGGTCTAGCGTGGCTATCGAAAAACGGGCGTCGCGTTGCGACAGGTGCGTTTCAAATTGCGAAGCGATGGCATGATGTAACCACGTACGTCAGCCCGTGGTATTTATTATCGATGGTTAAAGTGCCACAGGCGGTCCTTGCAAACCGGGTCCAATCGCGGGACGCGAATGAATCGGAAATCGGACGGGCAGCCGCTCTCGGGAATCTCGACAGCGGTCAAATGTCCGGCCTCCAAGAACACGCCGCTATCCAAATTGAGCGCGCCATCATGGACAACCGATTTGAAAATCAATTCTTCGTCTCGCCAGGGAGTAGTATCTGGGATGAACGAGTACATATAAAAGAGCGGCGTGTGGCCATGTACAATCAATTCGGGGAATCCGGGGGAGTGGCCGAGCCAATCGCGGGTCCAACACAAGTCTCTCGCATCGACGGCAATTTGCGATTCGACGGCGAGCTGGGCATCGTCCATTTTCAGGCTAGCTGGACAAAGTCCTGAATGCACAAACAGACAGTTTCTTTCGATATGATGCGTCTTGCACTGAGACAACAGGTCCAAATGCGGTTGTGGTAGTTCCCAATCGGAACGCTGGAGCTTCTGCGTTACTTTTTCGAAGTGTCGCTGGGGGTGATCGTGCTGAAACGACCAGAATTCCGGATTGTCGGCACTTTCGAGACCGTAGGACTTGAGGGTTGCCCAGGTCTCGTTGCTACGCATGAAAAAGCTGATATCGGCTCCACGAAACATCGATTCCGGAACCGATGTCAGCTTGAGGTTGGCGCCGACCAGGCGTTGCATCGCCAGCAACATCAGCTCGTGGTTCCCGAGCAACACAATCACACGCACCCCGCGCTCTTGCAGTCTCAGCAACTGATCATGAACACCCCGCGAGTCTTCCCCTTTGGACGACAGATCTCCCGTCGATAGCAGCGTGTCATCGCGGCCCAAGTCCAGGATCTCCAGCAGCTTTTCGAACGTTTTGCTGCACCCATGAATATCGCCTACCGCAACAAATCGGCTCATCTTCCGCGTGCCCCAGACTGCGGGTGTGTGAATACCACAGAATTCTCATGTTCGCTCATCATGTTGTGATTGGTTCCAGCTGAGTCATGAATGTTGTCCCCACCAGTATACAGCCCTGGTGAGATGATTGAATGCGGTGCGGCCAACGCTGGCTTTGGATCGCCGCTACGGTCGATGTATAGCCAGCGAGAATCCGGTTTAGGATCCGCATGGCGTTTAAGACTCTCAGCATTGCCGCCGTCCGGTGTGCTTCGCATCGCTGTGACGCATTTATCCCCGTGTTTTGCGAGGTTTTAGCGGCAGGGCTCACGCCCAATGCCATCTACCTTTGGCACTAAACGGGTGGCGTTTGTAGCGGTGCGGCGCGGGGCCCGCCCGGTCTAAACCGAACGGCTCACTCGCCTCAACCGGACGGCTCGCACCCTGCCGCTACAAAATGCTTCACTGCGTTGGGTGCTGCGCAGGACGCAGGCGCTGTGTTCAAAGCTTCTGCCGAGGAAGTGGGTGGATGGAGGATTGTGAGGTGCGTAGCCTCCAGACGCCCGGTCGGCCCGGACAAGCCGGACGGAAGCGAACGCGGGAAATAGGTGCCGTAGAAATAGGAGAAATAGGTGCCGGAGAAATAGGTGCCGGGCACCGAGTTACCACGCCAACCGTGCTGGCACAGTGACTCACGCGAACAACCTTGCTTATCCTTTGCGTCGTCTGCGTCTTTGCGTTCTCTGCGATAAAAATAACAACCGCGGAGATCGCCGAGAGGCAGAGTGGCGCAGAGAGGGGAGAACCGAAGAGTTGCGCGACTGGTGAGCTGGTGGTATGCTGGTGGGCAATCCAGTCGATTTGGACTGCTAGGCGTAACGACTTGTTGATTTAGTCTGACTCTAGAATGCTTCGTTTAACCGTTAGCCGATAGGCGTACGCTTGCAGAATCGAGTACGTCTTCGGCTGACTGTTAAACGATTAAATCAACAAGCTGTTAACACC
The DNA here is from genome assembly GCF_000346295.1 of Rhodopirellula maiorica SM1. Taxonomy (GTDB): domain Bacteria; phylum Planctomycetota; class Planctomycetia; order Pirellulales; family Pirellulaceae; genus Novipirellula; species Novipirellula maiorica. The sequence goes on from NZ_ANOG01000991.1 coordinate 7,095, forward strand.
TTCTCCAAAAAAGCAGAACCATGTAATAGTCCACCTCGATGGTCGCCGCTCTCCTATAGAAACTCGACTCCCGCTGCCCGCACATTGCGGACGTACACCAATACAAGGCAACCAAGTGAAGCCGCATCTCGCCGTCTTCGTATCCGTATTGGCATCGGCGTGTTTGTCGTACGCGACTTCGCTGCCAGCTCAAGACACTGCGATTTCGGGCACTGTCCTTGACAGTGATGGCAATCCAGTTGTTGGTGCAGAAATTTCGCCGGCATGGCGGGCCAATGGGAGCCCGCGCCGCCCCGACGGCGAGGCTTATGATCTGACCGATCCTATTGAGTGCAGCAAGTTCTGGGGGAATGTCGGTGAAATGGCATCGTGGCAGGAACCTTTTTCGGGGGGGGCGATCTGGTGGCGCGGACGACCTGATCGGCGGGTGTCACAACACGAGTTTTCAAGGATTGGCTTCGGGTCGGATTGTCGCGGGTCCGCTGCGTGCACACCGTTAAATTAACGGTCACAACAAGCTGTGTGGACGAAGCCGACGCAATTTTGCGAACGGATAAAGATGAATTCGCCGACGCCCCCGACGCGGTTGTTTCGTGCTGGTCTATCTCGGTGTCCAAACCACCGGGTGGGTGTTGAGCATTCGCGTGATCGTCCATAGGATGCGGACTCCTGCCGAGTCGCTCCTACCCACGCCAACATGACAACACATCTCCGCGTCGCTCTATTGTTCTTGCCAATCCTGGTACTTTTGACTGGCTGTGCACCATCGAGGGTTGATGCTCCATCGGTCAAAGACCTCGATGTTCCTACGCGACTTCTGCATGCGGGATTCCGAGAGTCGAAAACTTGGAAGTCGCTTGGAAACAAGTTTGTCCAGTACCGGCGTGCGGTGGACGATGAGGTCACCGTACATGCAACGGTGTGTTCGGCGTGGACGATGGTGACGGTTCGGGCACCCCAGTCGGCGATCGACGATGTCGACCGGATCACGCGTGCGATCCGAGAGGGCGAAGAGGCTGTCGCGTTGATCGTCAACGATGCAAATGCGCTGACGGGGTTGTATGCGAATGAGAATCGGGTGCCGTACAGCAGTGGGATCAATCGCACGGAGCACAAGATGGTTTCGGGGAATTGGTCGATTCAAGCGGTCCGCTATCTCTCGGTCGCAAAGAATGCGGATCGGGTGACCTTAGCGACCTTTACGTTGCGTCCATTGACCGCGACGCTTCGCGATCGCTTATCGCTGCGGTTAGGCAAACGCACAGCCGATCGGTAACCTGCAGTCGGGCCACCGGCCAAGAAAACGGTGTCCGACAGCTTTTTTGGGATCCCGTAGGGGGCATACGAGTTGACGCGTCCCAACAGGCGAAGTTGGTGTAAGCGAACTGGCTTTCGATTTCGAGCCGTTTGCAAACAATCCCTCTGCAGCGGCGTCTGCCGGGTGAGGACAAGCTTGACAGTAGCTCTATAGAGGGTGAGAATAGCAAGCGACCTCACCCGATCCGCCGAGGGGGGGACAGCGTGAGAATAAGTACGAACAAGGGTGAGAACACCCCAAAACGCCATGTACTCACCCTGACCATCCGCTGAAACATAAGTTATGCAATGAAAAGCGTGAAACCGTGCCTCTTCGATTGATCCGAAAGCTCCTCGGGATTGGGAAGCCGCTCTCGAACTTGGAGTTGCTTCAACGTGAGGCACGACGTTGCTCCAACCCTAATGCTCCAACACCGGCTCCGCCTCCAGTAATTCCTCGTGAGGATGCGACCGCGATACTCGCGGCCTTTGCCTGCCCGAACCGAGATGTGCCTAACTCTGGAATTTGCGTCCACGATCTCGAAGACGTACTTCACAACGCTGAAGTCGATTTAGTTGTCGATTGGCGTTCGTCGCTGCAAGACGTGACGCCAATCATCGCCACAATTTTGGAAGGCTTGCATATAGAGGCAAGCATCGATCTCTTCGGCGAAGATCTGAATGAGGCAACGATGACGGTAGATGATAAGAACTCGGATTTAAAATTCGTCACGCGAGATGACGATGACTTCGATACCGTGATCGCGACGGTCAATTCCTTAATCCGTTCCACCGCGTCGTTTCGCAAGTTTCGGTCCTGGTGAAGGGACCGACGGATGGTGTTA
>NZ_ANOG01000992.1 GCF_000346295.1 Rhodopirellula maiorica SM1
ATGGTCGTGGTGTCGCTGGAATCTCCCTCGCTGCCCGGCGGACGCTTCGAGTCAAACGCATCACCATCGAGTGTGGTTTCCCCCGCGACGCCGCTGCCAGCCACCGGAGAGGGCGTGTCGCTGATTTCGCTGAGGATGCCTGCCAAGTCGATTGGAGGACTCAAATCGGCCGGCGGTGCCGCGGCTGCCGCAACATCACCTGATTTGGCTGCCGAATTCTCACTCGCCGCTGCCTGGTTTATGTCGGCAGAATCAACATAGCGGTCGCGGTCGGGCATTCGGTGCACCATTGCGATCCCCGCCGGGCGATCCACTTCCGATCCCGTTCCCGATGGCGTCCGCGCCCAAAAAATTCCCAATCCAGTCAGCAGAACGACGTGGAATGTTAGCGACAGCAACAGTGCCGGCAGCGGCCGCTCGGGTAAATCCATCTCCAACGGGTCCCCTGACGCGTGTAAACGCGGGTTGCCGTTTGCGTTCGTTGCGGGCGAGCTGGATCGGTTCATAGAAGAATTGTGTGTGAATTTTAGCAGCAAAAGGCAGCTGTTTTTCGCCGCAACGCCCCAATCGGCGGATGAATGGCGCTTTTCAAGCTCGCTTTCGACAATTACTTTAGTAGCTATTCATTCTAACCCTAAACCAACACCTTGGTGACTCGCCAGATTGGTGGGAAAGATCAACCTAGTGGAGAGAGAACACGTGAGCGACGCTCGATACCTATTTACAAGTGAATCTGTCAGCATGGGCCACCCCGACAAGCTGGCCGATCGTATTTCTGATGGAATCCTCGACGCGTTGTTGGCGCAAGACCCAAATAGCCGCGTGGCCTGTGAAACCATGGTCACCACTGGCATCGCAATCGTCGCAGGTGAAATCTCCACTCAAGCCAAAGTTCAATATTCGGACGTCGTCCGCGAAGTCATCAACGAAGTCGGTTACACCGATGATGAAATGGGCATCTGTGGCAACACTTGTGCCGTCATGGTCTCGCTCGACACCCAAAGCCCCGACATTGCCCAAGGTGTTAACTCGGACGACTCCAGTGGTAAAGACGTTGGCGCCGGTGACCAAGGGTTGATGTTCGGCTATGCCTGCAAAGACACTCCTGAATTGATGCCAATGCCGATCGCGTTGTCGCATCGCATCATCAACCGCATCACCGAAGCTCGATTCGCCAAAGAGGTCGACTGGTTGCGTCCCGATAACAAGGCACAAGTCACGGTTGAATACGAAGGACAAACGCCGGTCCGCGTTGACACTGTTGTCGTCAGTGCTCAGCACAGCCCCGATGTGACCAACGATGAGATCAAAAAGTTCATCATCGAAAACGTGATCAAGCCCTCGATCCCAGCCGAGTTGGACAAAGGCGACATCAAGTACCACATCAACCCCACTGGCAAATTCGTAGTCGGTGGACCTCACGGCGACTGTGGTTTGACCGGTCGCAAGATCATCGTCGACACCTATGGTGGTTGGGGACGTCACGGCGGTGGCGCGTTCAGTGGCAAGGACTCGACCAAAGTCGACCGTAGTGCCGCGTACATGGCGCGCTACGTTGCCAAGAACATCGTTGCATCCGGATTGGCCGATCGCTGCGAAGTTCAACTCGCCTATGCCATCGGTGTGACCGAGCCGGTTAGCGTTCACGTTGATACCGAAGGCACCGGCAAGGTCGAAGACGCCAAATTGTGTGCCTTGGTGCGAGAACACTTCCCGCTGACTCCTTCGGGAATCATCAATCACTTGGAACTGCGTCGACCAGTCTTCCGTCAAACCAGCGCCGGCGGCCACTTTGGACGCGAAGGCGATGCGTTTACTTGGGAAAAAACCGACAAGGCTGAAGCATTGGCTGAAGCTGCCGGAATCGCAGCGACCGCCTAATGCTTGGCTTCGCTTGATTTGAGTTTGGACACACGACGGACTCGCTTAGTCCGTTGTCATGCCATGAAAGAAACGAAAGGGAGATGAGATGCGAATCGCGTGGATAACCGATCCGCATCTCAATCACGTTTCGTCCCGCGATTGGGACCAATGGTCCGATTGCATCGCATCCACACAACCGGATGCTCTTCTGATCACCGGCGATGTCTCCGAAGGGGATGACGTCGTCTTGCAACTCCGCCGCATCGCCGATTCGGTCGCGGCCCCTGTCTACTTTGTGCTTGGCAATCACGACTTTTACCAAAGTTCGATTGCGCGAACTCGCCAGAATGTGATCGCTGCCTCACGCGAACTCGATGCGCTGAACTACTTGACCGACCTCGGCCCGATTCCTTTGGCAGAAGGGATCTTTCTAGTCGGCGAAGATGGCTGGGGCGACGCCACGATCGGCAACTTCGAAGATTCGTTTATCCAGCTGAACGACTTCAAGCTGATTGATGATTTTCGCGAGACGTCCGCGGATCTCTGGAAAGCAAAACTAAACCAACTCGGGGCCGACTCGGCCGCTCGACTGCAAGCCAAACTCGATGCAGTTCCTGTTGATGCCACCCACATCCTTGTTGCGACCCATGTTCCGCCGTTTCGCGAATCGTGTTGGTACGAAGGCAAAACGACCGACGACAATTGGGCCCCTTTCTTTGTTTGCGGCCGAATCGGCCAGACGTTAGTCGAGTTTTGCCAGCACTGCCCGGATTGCAAGACCACGGTCATCTGCGGCCATACACATCACGATGGCATCGCCACCCTACTCGAAAATTTGACGGTCTACACCGGGGCGGCGGTCTACGGATCGCCTGGGATCGAAGCGGTCATCGAGATCACGGCAAACCAGCTTCGCATTCAGAACCATCGTCATTGATAAATGGTCGTTGATCGTTCTGCGATCAGTAGGAATGATCGCGGAGCGATCAACGACTATGACGGCGGACCGATTAGCGTCATGGGAGCATTTACTTTCTACTATGATGTTAGAGAACGATCTCAAACTTGAGCGAACGAAATGACATGGCAAAATCGATCTGGCCTAGCGACGACAAGACCGAAACGCTGCTGATCGCGGCGAAACAGGGTGACGTTGATGCGGTGAACCGCTTACTCGAACGGCATCGCGTCTCGGTGCGGCGATTGGTGGAGATGCGACTCGATCGCAAGGTCCAACGCCGAGTGGACGTCAGCGACGTGGTCCAAGACGTGTTGGTTGAAGCCAGCGGACGGTTGGACAAATACCTCGATGACCCCGCGATGGCGTTCCACCTATGGATTCGTCAAATCGCTTGGGATCGCATCATTGATACGTACCGGCGGCACCGCGTCAGCGCGAAACGCAGCATGGATCGCGAACAAGCCATGGTGATGCCTGGCGGCCAAGATCAATCGTCGGTGGAATTGGCCGCTCAGCTTTGGGATCCTGGACCGACGCCCGCCGCTGCCGCCACCCAGCGCGAGATCGCAGCGCGAGTCGAAGCCGCGATCGAACAACTCGGCGAACAAGATCGTGAGATTATTTTGATGCGGCATTACGAACACCTTTCTAATTTGGAGATCGCCGAGGTGCTTGGCGTCAATCCGCCCGCGGCAAGCATGCGGTACCTACGCGCCGTCCGGCGGCTGCGTGAATTGCTCGACAGCGAGGCGGGTGACGAGTACGCACCGTGAGCAACGAACCGTCTCGAGGTCCGGGCGAACCGAACTCCGATGCAAAAGAGTTCAGTGCCGACGATGAAAAGATTGCTGCGATCTTGGCCGATCTTGCTGATAGTGTCTGCCGCGGAGAACTCGTCGACTTTGCCGCCGTGTGTCACCAGCACCCTCAATACGCCGACGAACTGCGTCGCCTGTGGGGCGCCGTCCTCGTCACCGATACCGCCGGCGTTGCCCACGAACAACGCCCTGATGCAAATGGACTGGCTGCAAACGAGAGTGGCTCGTCGGGCCGTTGGCGAAGTCTGCAATTGCCAACGGAGATCGGTGACTATGAATTGATCCAAGAGATCGGTCGTGGCGGAATGGGCGTCGTCTTTCGAGCCCGACAAATCAGTCTCGATCGCGAAGTCGCTGTGAAAATGATTCTGCGAGGGCGATTGGCCAGCGACACCGACATGCAGCGTTTTCTGGCCGAGGCGTCCGCCACCGCAAAATTAGATCACCCCAGCATCGTGCCGGTGTACGAAGTCGGCGACATCGATGGTCGCCCCTTCTTTAGCATGAAATATATCGACGGCATCACGCTGGCCGAGCGAGTTTCCGATGGACCGATGCCTCAGCGAGAAGCGGCTCAATTGGTGGCCACCGTCGCTCGTGCGATCCAGTTCGCGCACGACGCCGGTGTACTGCATCGTGACATCAAGCCAAGCAACATCTTGTTGCCTCGCGATGGCGTACCGATGATCACCGATTTTGGATTGGCCAAACAATCGGGATCGCAAGTCGATTTGACCCGCAGTGGGATGTTGGTCGGAACGCCGGCGTACATGTCGCCGGAACAAGCAGGCAATCGTCGTGACCTAGTCGGTCCGTCGAGCGATGTGTATAGCCTTGGCTGCGTACTTTATTTTGCATTGACGGGACGCTCGCCGTTTGTTGCCGAGTCACCGATGCAATTAGTGATGTTGGTGATCGAACAAGACCCTAGCCCGCCGCGAGCGCTGCGGCCAAGCCTAGATCGCGACTTGGAAATGATTGTCGTTCGCTGTCTGCAAAAACCGATCGATCTGCGCTACGATTCGGCAGCGGCATTGGCTAGCGATCTAGAAGCGTATCTGGCCGATGAACCGGTTGCCGCACGTAGCGGCCGGTTTGGGCAAGTCGTCGCAAGAGTGTTTCGCGAAACGCATCACGCTGCGGTCCTGGAAAACTGGGGTCTGTTATGGATGTGGCATTCGTTGGTGTTGTTGGTTGCCTGTTTATTGACGTGGCAACTTGATTATCACCACATCACCAACCGAATGGCTTATGCCGGTGTCTGGACTGTCGGTCTGGGGGCGTGGGCTGCGGTGTTTTGGCGAATGCGACAACGTATGGGACCGGTTACCTTCATCGAGCGGCAAGTCGCTCATGTGTGGGGCGCCAGCATGATGGCGATCGCGTTAATGTTTCCGCTAGAGTGGTGGCTCAAGCTGCCGGTACTTACCCTTTCGCCGATGCTTGGGATTGTCACCGCGATGGTTTTCTTGATCAAAGCGGGCATGTTGACAGGAGCATTTTACGTGCAGGCCGTCGCATTATTAGTGGCGTCCGTATTGATGGCGTTGTATCCACCCTGGGCCCATTTGATTTTTGGGATCGTCGGCGGAGGATCTTTTTTCGTCCCTGGCTACCAATACGCCCGCCGTCGACGTCGACAACGCTCGAATTTCGCGTGAACTTCAGTTTGCTGGTGGGAAAACGCTTGAGGTTGGCTCGGGTTCCATCTGCTGATGCAGCACGAGGCGATGGTAAGTGGGCAGGCCTGTGACGCCTCACTAGAATCGGGGCGTGGATGGAGAATTTGAAAGCCGACAAGACGCCAGCGATACGGTGAAGCATGAAAATCAAGTCAAAACGATGGGCAACACTGGCGATCGTGATAGCCGGAATCGTCGGAGCGGGGGCGTGGGCGTTGCCTCGCGTGGTTCCCTACGTCAGTGCGACTCGTCTTGTCGCTGTTCCTCTACCACCAGGCAACATCCCCACCCCCACGCTACGCAGCATTCAGTGGCGCGAGGATTCTGATCTGACTAACCAGATCATTGACGAATGGGCCAAACGGCCTCTCGGTGATTGGAAAACCGAAGGCAAAATAAATGCACCGCGTTCTTTGTTGGCACGATTGATACGACGACACGATCTGGATGCGGCCAATGACTACTTGATCGCCCAGACTCCTTGGGGAAACGCAGGCTCGACATGGCCGGGCAATCCCAACGGCGACTATGACTTCACCATGGCAGGACTAATTCCCATCTTGTTCTTGTTTGGCGACGATTCGAATGTACTCTACCCGCCAGCGAAAGACCACTTGCTAAACACGCTGCTGCCTCTCGATGGCGGTGAACCTCTCTTGACCGTGCCGAGAACAGCGGGGCTGGTTCCTGACACCGAAAACCACTTACTGATGACCGAGGGGTCTCGCTATCTTAAAAACCGCTGGATGATGCTGCACGGCAGCCAACTTGCCAAACACGACAACCTCAGCAATGGGTTGGAGCAATGGTTACTCGACTTAATTGAAGAAATTCGCTCGGCAGGTCCGTATGAGTTTAACTCAATTCCCTATGAAGGTTACACGCTGACAGCGTTATTGAATTTGGAAGCCTTCGGGTCTCCGAGCGTTCAATCCGCGGCGCGAGGGCTGCTTGACCAGCTAAATTGGAACTACGCCGTTGGCAGTTTGCGTTTCCGGCGATTCCCTCCTTTTCGACGCCAGTACGCCCACGCCGCGGATACATCGCTGATGGGGGATCGCCACGTGGGATTGATCAAACCTTGGATCAGCCTGCTGCCGGACTCTCCGAAGGATTTGGAGCTGCGAGGAAATCGTCACATCGCCATTTGGGTGTGCTGGTCGCCGTACCGATTGCCCGATCAAACTGCCCAATGGATCGTCGAGAAGCCAGCGGACTATTTCATCCGCATTGGGCACGGCCCCGAAAGTTCACCTGAAATCTATTCGGGCGGTCCCGGATATCTGCTTAGCGGCGGTGGCGTCCATCGCGGTGATCGCTCTCTCATTGTGGCACGACCGATCACCCTGATTCTCGACGACCCAGCAAATGAGTTGTCGGAAGTACTTCATCTCGCCGGTCCTGGCAAGAACTTTCGCGACTGGAACAACACAGGAGTTTGGCAAAACGTTGCCGCGGCAGCCGGTCCGGTTCACATCCCGCCGCGCTGGAAACCCGCAGCCGCATCCACTCTATGGAAGATCTTCCAACGTGAGTCCAATCTGTGCGTGGCTGTGCATTCACGCGATGACTTCGGTGTTGTCCATATCGTTCGGTCCAGCGATCCTGAGCAGGTGCTCCGCTCGCTTCAGAGTGCCAATTCGAACGCGAAACAGCTGCGTTCTTCGTTCCAAATTCCCAACGGCTCACTCATCCGCTATGACACACATGCGGCGAAAAACCGATGGGTGATTCAGCAGGTCGATGGTCGTCCGATGGACCGTGACTTTGACCGCTGGCCCTCCATGATTGGATCCATCGACGTAACTAATCCAAGCGAAATT
>NZ_ANOG01000993.1 GCF_000346295.1 Rhodopirellula maiorica SM1
CTAATTGATAACAAGCATTTACAGCGAAAAAAAGCCTTGAGATCGTCCTAGTGTCTGAAACTCGCGGTTTTATGCAGAAAACTTGATTTTCGGTTCTTTGGGCCCCACTTAGCAGTAACTAAATCATGGGGCGCGATGCGATATGTGTCTGCAAAATAATCCGTAAAAGAGCGGAAAAGCAAAGGGTGTCGGCTGTAACGTTGCGACACTCGCCGCTCAAACGCATCTCGATGCGGGAAACCGCTTCTGCAAAGCGAAGCCCCAGAGCGGCATGGCTTCGGTGAACCGCAGGATCTCAGTCATTGTCGAGCGACGCAGGTTACCAAACCATGACGCCGAGCAGCCCGCAATCACTCAGGTTCAACACAGAGAGCAGGCTTCAATACAGAGCGTTATGGATCGCAGCCATCTTCTGAAAAATACGCAGACTCAGTGCGTTGTCGTGCTGGAACCTGCGAACCTCTGCTAAAGAAAGCAGTCAAATGAATCAGCGAGCCTTTGCAAAAACTTTTTGTCGTCGACACGATGATGTTGAGGGACCGTGCGGCAACAGGTTTGCTGTTTGAAATTTGTTGCAGGTCATTTGGGAAAAAGTGATTTCACCGTAGTGGACGAGATAGTCGTACGATGGACTTCCTAGTCCGTCGAATACACCAATGACGCTGCGAAGCATTTTTTTCGATAAGGAAAGCGTGAATTAACTATAGCGAAAGTCGCAGAAACTTCCGGCCATGCGAGTAAAGCCGAAACTCTCTGCGAGTTTCGCTACGTAAGGCTCGTATGCTTCTGAGAACAACTGAAATGCCGAAGTTATTTCCGAACGTTTACTCAGGGGCGACTGCGGCCTTGCTGAATAATCCCCGCCAATTGTTGTTTGAGTCGTTCGGCAACGTCGGGATGAGCATCGAGAACGTTGTGCTGTTCCGCAGGATCTTTTTCCAGATTGAATAGCTGGAACTGAGGCACTTTTGTGTTCGCAAGTTGTTTTTCGACCACGACATTGCGTGCTGAATTTTTGTCGTAACGATGCAGTTTCCATTTGCCAGCCCGGAAACCGTAGGTCCCACGGCTGCCGTTGTCCTGCTGGACCAGATTGTCGCGGCCCTTTGCGTTCGTTTCACCCAACAGTGCGGCGAGTACATCAAGACTGTCCAAACAGGCATTCTCGGGAAGCGGTTGATTGGTCAGGGCAGCAAGGCTGGCGGCGAGATCGATGGTACAGACAATTTCGTCGCTGACCGCCGGTTTGATCCGTCCTTTCCATCGAGTGATCAGCGGAGTTCGCGTGCCGCCTTCGTAAACACTGTATTTGCCACCAGTGTACGGGCCTGCAGCACGATGGTCTCCGA
>NZ_ANOG01000994.1 GCF_000346295.1 Rhodopirellula maiorica SM1
CTACCACCCGACTTGTGCGAATAATTAGTACAGCCGGACCTGCAGCCTAGTTTGCCCAGTTTAACGAGCGATTAGTCGCGGGCGTTACGCATTAAACGTTCAAAAAACACCGCGTTTTCTAGGTTAAAACGCATTCGACGTGTCTATTTTGCAGAACGCAGCAATGCCATCAAATCCGACAGTTCTTGATCTGACAACTGGTCCGCCAAGCCCGCCGGCATGATCGAAATCTCGCTCGGTTCACTTAGTTCCACATCACGGTGATCTAGCTTGACTGTCCGCTCGGCGGTTAGCTGCAATTCAAATCCCTCGCCCGAATGCCCGCGAACCAGACCGGTGAAAACTTGGCCATCGAGCGTCAAAACCCGAGTCGCTTGATAGCTCTGCTCCTGTCTGGCACTGGGAAACAGCACCGCTTCCATCAACGCGTCGGGGGTGCGAGTCGATCCGATACGCGTCAATTCCGGACCAATATTCGCGCCAACGTAGCCAATGCGATGACAACCACTGCAGGCTGCTTTGCTGCTGCGGAACACCTGCAGCCCTCGTACGGGATCGCCGGGACTCAGCTGCGATAACCGTGATTCAACCGACGCTTGGATATCGGCGTCAGGCCGCTGAAGCTCCGCTTCGGTCTGTGTCGACAATGTCATCAGATCTTGCGAGGAACCACGATACAGGTTCGTTAGAAAGCCTGTCGACAAGGTGCGTGAGACGCGAAGCGACGGAAGTTGCTTTAACATCCTCGAGTCGAGTGTCTTGTCGCCCGAGCGATGCACCGCTTCAATCGCAGTCGTCAATCTTTGCGCCGGGATGTTCGACAACGAATCGACCAGTCGATTGGGTTCAGACAGCTTTACCCGCTGTAGCACCTTGGATGCAATCGGAGCGAGCGTTTCATCGTCGCTCAAGAACGCACTGACGACCTCTTGTTCTACCGTGACGTTGTCCAAGACGCTGCCGGCCGGTAAGGATGCCAGCAGGGCGAAGCGATGCAGTGGTGATGGCGAGTCGATTGCGATCGTTCGCAATACATTCGCAAGCGTCTGTGCGTCATGCGTGTCGGTTTTCGTCTGCCGCAGACTTTCTGCGAGCGTTCGCTGCAGCGCCGGTGTGGCTTCGCTAAGCCAAGCGGCTACCGCGTCGACCCAAGCATGTGGCATCACGGTTGAGGTAAAGCCGTGCAAGTGGCTGGCTAAGAAGGTTTGTTGCGCGTCATTGGAATTGGCCGCGCGACGGATCCATTGGGTAATCTGTTTGTGCACGGCTTCTTGATGTTTCCAACCCACCACCAGCGATGCGAGCGGCTCCGACGCAACGGAGTCATCAGTGCCGATCTTTGCGTACCATTGGTCAAGTCGCTCAGATGCCTGCGATGCCCAATGAGGATGTTTGGCCATGATTTCCGCAGCAGTTTGTTGCATGCCGGGGTCACGACTGCGAATCGCTCTGAACCAGACCGAAATGGGAATGTCGTCGCAGCGATCCACCCGATCGAGCACCATCAGCGCGGCTCGGCGCTGTGCCCCGGATTCTGCGATGCTGAGCAAGTCGACGTCACTGCGGCGAGCGATTTCGATCAAGGCATAGATCAGCGAATGTTCCAGATGCCGGTCGTCATTCACTCGCTCGATCGCGTGTATCAGAGTGGTGGCACTCTCGGGCAATCCAAGCCGGCCAATCGCTTCGGCGGCGACGCGCCGCACGTGCATATTATAGTGATCGAGTAACCTGCCTAAATCGTCGATGGATTCTGAATCGCGGCGGATCGATACCGCATGAGCCGCCGCTCGCAGAATCGATGGATGGCTGTGGCCGAGTTGTTTACGAATGAGGGTTTTCGATTCCGCCGTGTCGATGTGACTGATCGCCCACAACGCCGCAATCCGATCTTCGAGTACGCGGTGCGAATCGTTAAGTATCGACTGAAGTGTGGGAATGACGGCGTTGCCTAAAACCGCAATTTGCAGTGCGGCGTGACGCCGAACCCAAGGCCGAGCGTCAAACAATCCCTCTACTCGAGGATCGTCGGTTTTTGCACCGGGGGACTGTGCGGAAGCGGCGATTGCCTCGGCGGATTCCGATGTGACTTTCGAAATCCGATAGACGCCACCGGCGGCGGTGGTTTGATCAATCCGCGACGTAGGGCAACAAAGGTCGTACCAGCCACCGGTATCGACCACCAACAGACTACCGTCGGCGTCCTCCAGAACATCGGTTGGGTGGAAATCGACTCGGTCGGCCACGACCAAATCGTGATCAATGCTTCGATAAGTGCTGCCCTGCGGAACCAATTGGTGCGCGGTCACTTTTTGTAGATTAAAGAGTGCGGCCACAAGGACGCGAGCATCGGGGTGTTGGCCGGTTGGGACCAAACCGTTCGAGTGCAAACAAGCAAGGCCACTCGGCGCTGCCGGCCCGAGCTGTGTCATGATTGGCATCAGCGGCCCGGTGCGTGGATGTCCATCGATCACGCCATGTTCTTTGCCGTAGACGCCTCCGTAAACTGCATGAGCGATCCCATCACGGAGTCCATTTCCGGGATGCTGCAAAAACGTGCTGGTGAAAAAGGCTGCTCCCTCAGGCGTAAACGCCACTTCCACCGGATTGTCCATTCCGCCGGCGATCACTTGTTCGACGTTGCCGCCGGCGAGTTTACGGCGAAAAATATGCGCTGCCGATGATTCCGTGCGGCGTCCGTCCAGTAGCGTATGCGTCTGCTTCGCAAACGCTCCTTTACACCAGTAGATCCAGCCATCGGGGCCGAGGTAGGGACCATGCAGATCATTGGCACAGCCGGTAATCGTTTGCCCATCGAACCATACCTCGCGATTTTCGCAAACGCCATCGTCGTCTGCGTCGGTCAACTTCCAAATCACGGGTGGTGCTGCGACCAAGATATCGTTGCCGACACACAGCACGCCTTCGGGGAATCCTAAATCATCCGCGGCAACGATGCGTTGATCGAACGTACCGTCGTCGTCGACGTCCACCAAACGAATGATTTTGTGTCGCTTCTTTTTGTTGTCCTCGATGATCGGTTTACTGGCTCCACCCGATTCGGCCACCACCAATCGCCCCTGTTCGTCCCAGTCGGCAACGATCGGCCATTTGACCAGAGATCCGTCTGCGACTTTTTCGATTCGCAGACCGTCGGCCAACGTGAATTGAACCCCGTCAATCATGGTTTGACTATTCTGGGGGTGCTGAGCGAGAGCCCCAGTGGTTGCAAAACAAGTCAATAGACCAGCGACGAGAAGTTGGGACAACGCATCACGTTCAGGCATGGTGATACCGAATCGGAGTAAAGGCGGGATGGTCTGCAATAGGTACAGCAGCGCAGAAGGTACACAGCGGAGCACCAAGGTGGTGCCTCGTATTAGCGTACCCAGGTCGAGCAGCTTTGTGTGACGCGTATAGGCATACGATCGATGGAGTCTGACTTTATCATTGGAAAAACCTTGCATGGACGCGGCCAAGCAAACGATACACCGACCGTGATGGTTAAATGAAACGTCACCAATATTGGCATATGGAAAATTACATAAAGTAGGCTGCCAGGCCCCGAAATGCCAAACTGGCGGTGATTCTGAAGTACAATCTCGGCTGCCGTATCCCGCTAACGGAAACGTCGTGAAGCATGTTTTCTATCGCGATTGTGTATTTTGAACGCAGCGGAAATCGCGAGAGAATTTTGGTCCACGGCACCAATGACCTCGAAACTCACGCACGAGGTCCGCGACGAAGTGCTTCATCGCGTCTCACTTTGAACTTTAAAATTGCCCTCCTAGATGAGTTACCTTTCCATGATTCGCCATTTATGCCTATGCGTTGCCGCGTTGCTTTTTCTGACACTGGCCGCCAGCGCAGAGGAAGCTTCGAAACAAGTCGGTGTCGGTGCCAAACCGATCGATGGCGCCGAGATGATCATTGATGGCACACGCGAAATGCTGGATCAAAAATGGCAGTACTGGGAGGGACCGCGGTTTAGTTCGTCGATGCCGATCAAATGGAAGATTGTCGACGACCCGGTCGATGGTGGGACGAGCTTGATGACCGATGACCGCGCCGCCGATGGCGGCAAGTACGGTGCTGCCGATATCGTCACTAAGAAACCCTATCGAGACTTTCGTTTGCACATCGAGTTCCTGATAATGAAACCAGGAGGAAACAGTGGCGTCTATTTACAAAACCGCTTCGAAATTCAAGTGCTCGATGGCGACAAAACGAAACATGGCATGGCCGCGGTGATCAACGAGACCGAATCGCCCTACCACGCCTACAATGGCGTGGGCAAATGGAATGCTTACGATATTACCTTTCGTGCCGCGCGATTCGCGGACGGCAAAATGGTCGAAAAGCCATTGGTCACGATGTATTTCAATGGAGAAAAAGTCCACACGAATCAACAGATCAATAAAGTTTGGGGCGGCCCCAACTCGGGCGTCGATGGTGGCAACGACGGTGGTCGCGGCATCACGGACACGCCGCAAGGGCTGAAATTGCAATGCGAAGGCCACGATGTCCGCTATCGAAACACGTGGATCAAAGAATTGCAACTAACCGAATCGAATACCGATTTTTAAGTTGGTTCGAGTTGGCGCCGCGAAACAATGCGCAAACTTGCCTCAAAACGGTGAATTTACCGATCGACTTCAAACTCGCTGCTTAGGCGGGGCTTTCTTCTTGCATGTCGGCGTCGACGACCGATTTAGCAAAACTCTGATATGCCTCGCCGATCTGTTGTGCCATCGGATCGGGCCAAGCATGGAAACGTCCTTCGAGCAACGCGTCAAAGATGTCGCGTGCAACGGTAGACGGTGGAGCGGCGCCGTCGGTGAATCCAGCGTGATCGGCCATGTCGGTCGCAATCGGGCCGGGATGAACGCTAATGACCTGGGTGCCCTGTTCGGCCAACGTGTCGCGAAGAGCCTGGGTGATCGAGTAGCTCGCCGCTTTTGATGCGGAATACGTAGCAACGTTCGCAAACGTCTTGACCGACACGATGCTGTTCAGCTGGACCAGTCCACCACCGCCGTTGGCTGCCAGCACGGGAGCAAACGCTTTCGCGGTTCGCATCAACCCATATACATTGACGTCGATTTCAAATTGAAGCGAATCAATTGAATCGTCGCTGATGGGACCCGATGTCTTCAACACGCCCGCGTTGTTGACGACCAAGTCGACATCACTCGCTGTTTTCGCAGCTGTTTCGATCGTGCTTTGATCTTGCAAATCGAACTGGACCGGCACAACGCGGTCACCGAACTCGCGAACCAGCGAATCGGCAGACTCTAGTGTTCGTACCGCTGCGTAGACTTTTTTAGCTCCACGGCTCAACGCTTCCTCGACGATGGCACGACCGATTCCACGATTCGCACCGGTCACCAACGCTGTTTTGTTTTTGATATCGAATGACATTTTGTTTGATCTCTGTTTTCGTTTGTTTTGTTATTGTCTAGATTTTGTTGTGAATACGTTCGCTGCAATACAGCGAACTCAGCAACAGGGAATACTTGCATTGCCGCATGATCTTACGCAACTTCGCAAAAGAATCTGCGAAAGACTTTACCAACGACGTCAAGTCAAATGGGCGTCAAGCCAATTGGGCGATAAGCAACTCTGGCGGCGTAGGCGAATCCGCGTTTGAATCGGACTGATTTGCTTCGGCATGCTTCGCGACGTCCTTTCCTTGGATCGCAAACGCCATGCTCAGCACGACGGGAACCAAAAACATCGTAAAGACGGTCGATACTACTAATCCGCCGGTAATTACAGCGCCAAGCCCTCGATACAATTCGCTACCCGGCCCTGTCAAAAAGACCAGCGGCAACATCCCGCCTACACTGGTCATCGTGCTCATCAAGATCGGACGCACACGGCTGACCACCGACTCGACGATCGCTTCGTTGGGGTCAGTACTAACGGCGTTGCCATCCTCGTCTTTGCCCGTTTTCAGAAAGTTCAATGCTTGATAGACAATCAGGATCGCGTTGTTCACCACGACGCCGGCTAAGATCACGAACCCGAGGATTGTCAGCACATCCATGTTTTGAACCGGTAGGTAGCGATCGCTGAGAGTCCACTGATGAACCAATGCCAACCCGATAAATCCCCCTAGCGTTGCCAAAGGAACGCTGATCATGATGACCAGCGGGTACGACCAGCTTTGAAACAACACCACCATCAACAGATAGACGATCGCGAAAGCGAGAAAAATCGAGCTTGAGATCGTGCCCACAAAGGATCCGTCTCCAATCAATGCGGTTTTGATTTCGGCCAGCGACCCAGCCGATCCAGCGAACCGAACATCAACGGTCGCCGGTATCGCCTTGGATTGACGAAGCTCCGCAACTTTCTGATTCAATTGGTCGATCACGGTTGCCAGCGGGATGTTTTCCGGTGGAGTCAACTCTAGCGTTACCGCTCGTTGTCGATCGACGTGACGAATCTGGTCCTGGACTCGCACCCGTTCAACGGTGGCGATGTTTTGCAAGTCCACCACGCCATCACGGCGAGTGGCCACGGGGGCGTTGCGGAGTCCTTCGACTGGCGAATTTCCCAACGCCGCTTCGGTGATGATCTTCAGATCCTTCAGTTCACCGCCCCGCTGGAACCGTCGAGGAATCAAAATGCCATCGCCGGATGCCTGAGTCGCCAACCCGACATCTTGCCGCGTTAGCCCCGCGTCTTGTAATCGTTCATCATCCGGTTCCACTCGAATTTCGGGTGTCGGCAGCAGAAAGTTTGACGGTGTCGGATTGGTACTCTTGTTTCCGTAGTCGGCAACGAGTTGCCCCATTAACGCACCCGCCGAATCGACCACCTGGTCCAACGAGTCGCCGACCACATCGATTTTGATTGCGGCTCCGGTCGTGCCTCCGGTGCGAAATAGCGGAAATTGAAAGGTGAAATAATGGGTGTCCGGTGCGGCGCCCGCAATCAACGCGCTTTCCACCAGCGGGATCGCGTCGGGCGTGGCTGCTGCGTCCATTGGAATCGCCCCTTGAAAGATTCGGCCTTCACGCGCGACGAGGAAATAGTGGTCCAATAGCGGGCTGATCACGTTTTCATCCGATCCGGGACTGATCGGCAGCTTGACTCGATTGTCAGCCATGGGATTTTCGCCACCGCGGCTTACTTTCTCCATCTCGAAACGGTCCCCCGCAGCTTCCCACGATGGCCGGATCTGTGGCTCGATTCGACTGCCCAGCTCGAACAATTGGTTGATGCTATAACCGGGCGGCGGCACCAGCACGCTGAATACCAAATTGCGATTGCCTTTGGGCAAATAGTCCAGCGGTGGTAACAACAACGCGATGCCGACGACGGTGGCAGCGGCGAATACGCTCGCGGTCACGATCCGGCGGATCCAACCCGATACCAACCAGCGAACCATGGATCCAATCATCGAGGGAAGATCGGTCAGCCGCGTGAATGTTCGCGAGATCGTCGACACGAGCCGGCCAACCCGCGACCGTGCTCGCAATGCCGTTGGTTCGGTCGCGTCAGCCGTATTCACGTTTGATGCGATGGCAATCGGTTTTAACAACACGCCTGCCGCTGCGGGGATCACGGTCAACGAGATGATCAAGCTCAATCCGACGGCGGCCATGATCGCCAACGCGATATCGCGAAAAAGCTGTCCCGCTTGTTCTTCGATCAACAACACGGGCAAAAACACCACCAACGTGGTCAAGGTCGATGCCAACACGGCGCCTGCGACCTCCTGTGTTCCCTGAAGTGCTGCTTGTTTTGGCGAGTATCCCTTTTGCAAATAGCGAAAGATGTTTTCGATCACGACGATCGCATTGTCGACCACCATTCCGACCGCGAACGCCATTCCTGCCAAGGAGATGATGTTCACGCTACGGCCCAGTGCCAACAGGATCACCACGGTCCCAATCGTGGAAAGCGGGATCGCGATTGCAATGATTCCGACCGATCGGACGCTACGGAGAAACAACAGCAGCGCGATTACCGCCAACACCGCACCGGACAAAATGTTTTGTTGGACGAGCGCCAGTGCGTCCTTGACGTAATTCGATGAATCCCAGGTTTGCACGAGTTCCAATCGACTGCCGGGAGCCAACTCGCCAGCGGTTTGCAAGATTTCAGCTTGCTGGCTGAGCAGACCGTCTTCGGCATTCATGATCGCGATCTCGGCTTGGATCTCGCTCATCGTGTCCAGCAGATTGCCGCCCGATTCCAACTGAAAGTTAAAGAAAGGCATCAATGTGCCACGAGCACGTACCCAACTGTCGAGTTCCTTGTAGCCGGCTCGCACTTGAGCGACATCGCGGACGTAGATTGGGCCCTGTTCGTCACGGCGAACGACCAATTCCGCGACCGCTGATGCGTCTGCAAATCGACCAATCGTGCGAACGCGTAGGTCATTCTTTCCGTCGGTAATTTTTCCAGCTGAAAAGTTCGCATTGTTGACCTCCAGTGCGGCGACAAAGTCCGAGTACGTCAAACCGCGGGCTGCCAAGGCGTAGGGATCCACGATCACTTGAATCTCCGATTCGCGTGCGCCCACCATTCCCACTTGCGAGATTCCCGGAATCCGTTCAAACACTGGCCGCATACGACGATCCATGAAGTCATACAAGGTCGTCGAGTCAAAATTCGGATCGTTGCTGCTGAACCCGACCCAGGCGATATAGTCAACGCTTTCGGGATCGATTCCTTCGATCTCGGGTTCGTCCACCCCGAGCGGATATTGAGGTACTTCGCTAAGTTTTTGGTCGACTTCGGACATTGCTTGGTCGATGTTGGTGCCCGTGCGAAATTGCAATCGAATCAGTCCTCGACCGCTGCGTGCGATGCTAGTCATCGAGATCAGATTACTGATGTCACCAAGATATTTTTCCTGCTGTTCGATCACATCGCTTTCGATTTCTTCAGCCGATGCATTCTCCCAAGCGGTCGCAACGGAGATCACCACCGAGTCAATTTCGGGGGCCATTCGAATCGGAACGTTGCGAAGTGCGACCATGCCGGCGATCAACGAAAGGATCACGCCGACGGTAACCGTGATCGGTTGGGATACTGATGCTTTAACGAGATTCATGATCGAACTTCTAAGCGGGCTAAAGGGGAGGGATAAGACGCAGCCACGCGAATCCGTTCGCGTGGCTGGAGGGTGTCGTTAGTGCGCTGCAACAAGCGTCATCTACACGGTTGGATACCCATCCCAGGCTGACTGCTTACACGGCTTGGATCAGAATTTGCCGTCAACATCGATGATCTAACGGTCGAAGGCTAAAACGCAAAACGGCTTGTTAATTTATTGAGCCGCATGCGCGTCAGCGGCTCACGCTCGACCCGGTGCCTTACGGCCCACGGCTCAACGTTGCGATTTCAATTTGGATTAAATCAACAAGTCGTTATTTGTTCCCGCAGTCTTCAAATGCATTAACAGAGAGAGAACAGCCGGTTCAGAACTTAAAACATCGCCGACCAACGTCTTGGCGACTGGTGTTACTTGTGTTCTGTGCGAACGATGCCATCGCGGTCCGATGGCGACTCAATGACCGTCACGTTTTGGCCTGGCAGCAGTCGCTCGTTGCCTTCGACAATCACACGGTCGCCCACTTGCAACTGTGACGACCGAATCGCGACACGCTCAGGCAATTCGAATAGGATTTCAATAGGAACTCGTTCTGCCTTGCTCGCTTCGGAATCCTTGGCAACTCGGTACACAAACGGTTGACCGCCACCTCGGTTTACTGCGTCTTTATGAATTGTCTCGGTCTCGATTTTCCCTGTCGTGGCGATCCATCCGTCGACTGACATTCCGGCTGATAGCAGCCCATCGGCATTGTCCAGCGTGACGACGAAGCCAAGCGTTCGCACGCGTGGATTCACCTCGGCGACACGACGTGTCGACAAAACGTTGCTCTCTTCGTTGGTTGCTCTCGCTCGCACGCTAACGGATGCACCAAATTGGTCGATCGCTTTAACGAAACGTTCGGGAACCTCTAACCATGCTTCGATCGGTCCCGTCGACACGATCGTCAACAGAGCATCACCCGCTTGTACCCAATCGCCCGGTTCAACATGTCGCCGGACCACCGAAGCGTCATAGGGAGCTCGGATGACGGTGTCCTCGATGCGAACTTGGATCAACCGGATCGATTGTTCAATTCGATCGATCCGGCTGTTGGTTGACGCGATTGTTGCTTGAGCGATTTCGTAGGCGGCTTCGAACGCGTCGAGTTCCTGTTGCCCAATCGCGTTTTGATGGATCAGTTTTTGGCCGCGAGCAAGATCGGCTCGCGCTTGCTTCAATCGAGCGTTGGCACTGGCCAAATCCGCGGTGGCGACCGCCTTTTCGGCCACCGCTTCGGCGTGTTGTGCTTCTAAACGACGTGCATCCACACGAGCGAGGACGTCTCCTTTGCGGATCGAATCGCCTTCGCGTGGACCGAGTTCGCGTAGTTGTCCTGCTTCGATCGCTGCCACGTTGCCTCGGGCAACAGGGCGGAGCGACCCAGTGACGGCGTGTCGCTGCTGTACATGTTGGCGTTGTACCGGTTCGACACGCACCGGAACCTGAGCTACGGCAACTGAACTGGACAGAAGGACCGCGAGCGAAGCAAAACTCGCCATTCGCTGCGAAATTCCAAGAAAAAGGGGAAGCATCCATCGACTCCAAAGAAGCGTATTTTGTTGTGTCGGATGAAATACTGAGGTTTTTGGCGACTCTTACACCGATTTGCGGAGATTTTCTTGTGCTTTTGTCAAAGAACGCGTGAAAGACATCGGTTGCCGCTAAGTATCCCTATGTGGGGTCCGGTGCGGTCGCCATGGTCATCACAACAGCTATAATTACGGCGACGTAAAGCGTGTTAAGTTCGTCCAAGGCCGCGCAGGATTCAAATTTGACCGATTCACCGATCACCCGAGCGACGCTGTTGTTGCGATTGCGCGATGGCGAGGACAATGAAGCCTGGGCCGAGTTTCTTAGGGACTACGGGCCAATGCTTTATCGTTTCGCTCGCAGTCGTGGCTTGCAAGATGCCGACGCGGCCGACATTGTACAAGATGTCATCCGGCGTGTCGGTTCCGCAATCTCGCGTTTGGATTACGCCAAAGAAAAGGGCGGATTTCGAGCGTGGTTGTTCACGATCACTCGGAACCGACTTTACACCTATTTCGAAAAACGAAAACGGCTTGGCCCCACGGCCAATGATACGGCGCAGTATGAAATGCTCTCGCAAGCACCCCAAGCCAGCAACGAGCTTCACGAAGCGTGGGAACGCGAGCACCAGCGTCAATTGGCAGGACAAGCAATGAAGGAAGTCGAACCCGAAGTCGAACCGCAGACGTGGAAAGCATTCTTGATGACTGCGGTCGATGGAATCAGTGCGGGTGACGCAGCGAAACAGCTTGGGATGACCACCGGGGCTGTCTACGTAGCCAAGAGCCGCGTGATCGCGAGATTAAAAACGGTGATCGAACGATTGCAGCAAGAGGACCAATAGCATGCCCGTCGCCACAACTTGCCTAACACGTGACCAGATTCAATCGCTGATCCGCGGTTCGTTGCCACCGACGGAGCTGCAGAAATTGACCGAACACATTGGCAGCTGTTCGGCATGCCAACAGGCTCTGCAAATGGCCGCGACTGGCACATTGGAAATCGAGTCCTTGGTCGCCAATCGAATGACCATGAGTCCGCCGAATGACTCGGCGTATTGGCCTGCGATTCGATCAATTGCCGATGCAGACCGGACGGCGTTGACGCCCGATACCTCGGCGTCATTCCAACCCGAAGCAACCACCGCGGCCGATAGCGACGGGACTACGCCGAACGCTAAAAAGCCGGAGTTAAGCTTTTTAGAGCCTTCGGACGACCCTGCCTATCTTGGTCGTTTGGACCACTTCCAAATCGCTCGCGTGATCGGACGCGGCGGCATGGGGATCGTATTGGAGGCCTTTGACACGCATTTGCAACGCTCCGTTGCGATCAAGGTCCTGAATCCAGAGTTCGCCAAGAACGACACGGCCCGACAACGTTTCTGTCGTGAAGGTCGGGCGGCAGCGGCGATCTCGCACGAACATGTCGTTTCGATGTACCAGGTTGCTCGCGAAAGCGACGGTAAGATCGCGTACCTCGTGATGCAATTGATTGATGGCGAAACACTCGAAAGTCGAATGATGCGACAATCGCCCCTCGCTGCGTCCGAGGTCGCGCGGATGGGAATGCAGATTGCCGCTGGATTATCGGCCGCACATGGTCGCGGTATGGTGCATCGCGATATCAAACCCGCTAATGTGTTGATCGAAAAAGAAACCGAACGGATCAAGTTGACCGATTTTGGTTTGGCGCGGGCCGCTGATGATGTCAAGTTGACCAAGACCGGGATGGTCACCGGCACGCCGTTGTACATGTCACCCGAGCAAGCGATGGGATCCGATGCCGACGAGAAGTCGGATTTGTTTTCGTTCGGCGTCGTGTTGTACGAAATGGCGACAGGCAAGTCGCCGTTCCAGGCACCTTCGATCGTCGGGGTGATGAAGAAGGTCATGGATGAGAGTCCAGAACCGCCCCACCGGGTGAATTCGTCGATCCCGCGAAAATTGTCCGACGTGATCATGGCACTGTTGGAAAAGAAACCCGATGATCGTCCAGAGTCCATTCACAGCGTGGCGACGGTGTTAGCAGGAATCGTTACCGAGTTCGGTCCGATTTCACCGCTGCAAGTCCCCGCGATCAAAGCCAACGATGCCAAACGACTTTCCGGGAAACACCGCACGATCGCTCGCCGGGTTTCGTATATCGCCGTGGCCATCGCAGCGATTGGATTGATCACGCTAGGCGCTGTGTTGGGCGGATGGATCTTTACGGGGGAACCTGCAACTGCGACCAACACGCCGTCGACCGATGACGCTCGCTTTCCGTCGGTCTTGCTGAGCGGAAATCCAGGCACGGTTTTGTCGGTTGATTTTGTTCCAGGAAAAGAACAGGTAGCTGCCGCAATCGAAGACGGTTCGATTCGCATCTGGGACATCCAAAATCAAAAGGTCATCAAGAATTTCAATGCGCATCGCGGATTGATTTGGATGGTTCACTATCATCCGACTCGGCCAATCTTTGCCACCAGCGGTGATGATGGTTTCGTCAAACTTTGGGACGCTAATACCTATCAAATGATCCGTGAATGGAAGGCCCCCAATGCAGTGCGGGGGATCGCATTTTCGCCCGACGGATCGCGAATCGTCGCAGGGGATCGCGAAGGCACGATCCATTTGTATGACATCGACTCGGGCGAACAAGTCGGATCAAAAACGCAGTCGGGGGCGATTTTCGGTGTTGATTATTCAAGCGATGGTAAGTGGATCGCCACGGTCGGTACCGATAAAACCGTCCGCGTCTGGGACGCAAGTTCGCTTGAAGAGCGGCAGTCGTTCACCGGGCACAAAGGCCCGATCTATGACGTTGCGTTCATTCCCGATGGATCTCTGTTGGCCAGCGCGGGCTGGGGCAAAGTCATTCATCTGTGGAATGTTGACACAGGCCAGGAGGTTGCCAAGTTGACGGGAAGCCAGAGTGACATTTTGGGAGTCACGTTCTGCAACTTCGGTTCGCACTTGATCACGTCCGGTCAAGACGGCATCACTCGAATCTGGGATATCTCTGATGGCCACGAGGTCGCCAAACTTGGCGGTCACGAATCGTCGGTCCACAACGTCTCGCTCGACTCGGAAAATCATCGCATCGCCAGCAGTGGTCGTGATGGCAATATCCGTATCTGGGACCTGTCGGTACTTAGCGAATCGAAATAGCGGTTCGTTGAGGAAACAAGCGGTAGCGAAAGTCGCCAAGGCTTTCGGCGTTCCGATAAAGCATCGAATCACTAGCCATTCGAAATTGGATATCCGTGACGTCTTCTTGGCTGCCGTCCACTTTTCTGGCAAATAGCTAAGCAAACGCCGGTTTTTGCCTTCGAGGTAGAAGAGACACACTAGCCTTTGATTCCGCCGAAGGCAGCAAAGCACGAATTTTTGTGCAGTAGTTCAACGTGTGTAAATCCGACTTGCTCGAGCAAACGGAGTTGATAGGTCACAGGGCGAGGCGAGTCTTCTTTTTCGATATACGCAAACACCTTTTCTCGGTACGCATCGCCGCCGAGTTCACTCAAATACTCGCCGTAACGTCGCCACATCAATTCATGAACGGCGGCGGTTTCGTGGGTGACCAGATCGGTGATCCAAACACTGCCACCAGGAGTGAGCAAGCGATGAATTTTTTCAAACGCTGCTAACCAATCCGCGTCATCCCGTAGATGGTGCAGCACTGCGGCCGCCAGGATCACGTCGAATGTTTGTTCGGGCAGTTCAGCGTCACGAAAATCGGCTTGCCAAACTTGGATTTCCTCAGCTCCCGCGTCGCGGACCCGCTGTTCGGCACGCGTCAGCATTGGTTGGCTTAGGTCGAGCAAGTCGGCACTAAAATCGCGTCCGTACTGCTGCCGCAATTTGATTGTGTTGTTTCCTGCGCCGCAGCCGATGTCGAGGACGCGGCGAATATGGGGAGTCGATGCGACGGCGGCCTGTGTGATTAATTCCATCGCCAACGGAGCGTCGATGGTTGCCGATTGGCCCGTTTCCAAAACGCTAAATCGCTGGACGTCACCGTCGAACCGCATGCGAATCTCTTCGACCGTCGACTTTGCCGCCCAAGGTTGGTTCGTGGTGTCGTTGGTTTCGTTGTTCATTCCTTGAATCCCTTGTTTGAAAAATGTGGCAGCAGTGTTCGAATTCTACACTTTCCACTGTGTCTACGCGATCTGAGCGGATATGACACAACTTGCTCATCTTTTCTGCGATGTATTTGCAATCCTTTTTGGTCCGTGGCCGCTAAACCGTTAAATTAAAGGTAGCTGCGAGCAGGCAATCGCTTTGAATCGGCTCGCCAGTCTTCTCTGAAAACCTTTCTCTAATCTATGGGTAACGACGATGGCCACTCACACTCTCGGCGAATTGGTACAGGAGGTCGAGTACACCAACAGCAAACAACACACGGCGTTCATGACGGGACAAATTCGATGTGAAGACAGCGGTGCAGGCGAAATCGTCGCAGTGTTGTTTGATATGAACGGCGAGCGAAAATCCGAACTCGCCGCCGGAGCGCATCAGCACGGTGATACTCGCGTTGCCTGCAACACACTCACGATGCCGGTGCCACCACGATGGACCGTCAAAGGGTATCGCATCGAGACGCAATCAGCCATCCAAACGCAGTGGGCTGAGATTGATTGACGCCGCAACTTACATGAAATGTAGATTGCATTAGTGAGCCGTTGGCCGTAAGGCCTCGGGTAATGCGTGGGACCCGGCCGCTGACGAGAACGTCCGGCTTAGGGTGACTCTAGCAACTCGCATTCGTTCTTTTTTTAAGGCCGGAGGCCGGTGCAATTCATGCCGGTGGTGTTAACCACCGGTTTGGAATGCAGCAAATCCAAGGCCGGAGGCCGACACATTTACTCAGTCATTGTGTCGGCCTCTGGCCTAAGCCAGACGTTCTCTCACGCGTCGCGGCTCATTAAATTAACAAGCCGTTGAGCAGTTCCGCTACGAAATGCTTTATAGCGTTGGCCACAGCGGCTGACATACTCAATGTTTCCAACCAGCTTGGTTGAATCACTCGTGCGTGGCCGCGATATAAGTCGCGAGTGTTTTCAGGTTGATGATGAAAGTCTTGCTTGAAATGATCCGCGACACGTTGGCGTCGGGATAAGTTTTCAGTTTCCCTGGCTCGACCCAGGCACCGCGTGCATCAAGAGTCGCGACCGCCCGTGTCGCTTGTTCGGTTAGCGTCTTGGATAATCTCGTTGGCTTGAGTTCGCGTTGTACCCACAGCCGATCCTGCGGCAACGATTCCACCTTTTCCAATTCATTGCGAATCCGTCCTAGCGATGAACCGACCACGAAACTGTAGTGGTTGGGAACGTCTGCATCGGAGTAGGTCAATTTGTACTTTCGTGTCATGTACAACGGGCGGTTGGTTTGTAGTTCGTAAAAACGTGCCAACCGCCCGTCGTCTCGTAGGCACGACTCGTAATAGGGAAGTGCCTTTTGCACCGCCTGCAGATAGCGTGGGTTTGCCGAGCGGCGATATAACAGCAACAGTGTTCGCATTACCTGCTGAGACTCACCGCCGCTGATCGCGGGCGGTTCAAATTTGCGTGCCCATGCCGGTTGCATTTGCTGGTCGTACTGTTGCGCCCAACCGGGTTGCGGTGACGGCATCTGGGCTAGCACTAAGAAGTCACCCCCACGCATGGCCGCGTCGAAGTAGCGTTTGTCTTGATAGTGATCAAAGGCATCGAGCAACGTGGCGATCAAATCCGAGATCGTGCCGTCGTTCAACGTGTAATAGTGGTCGTACTTTTGCTTGGGATGTGTCTTTGACCAAGTCGATGGATAAGATGCTTTCAAATTCGGAGTGGACACCGGCGGCGAACTCCCATCGTAGCGTTGCGGCCAAGCACCGTTGGGATATTGGCTTGTCAGCACACCGTCGAGCGCGTACATGACGGCTTCGTGGATCGCAGGATCGCTTTGTTCGATAGCAATGTCCAAACGCATTAAAAAGCGAATCACCGACTGAGTCTTGTCGTCATCGAAGGTGGTTGTGTTGTGCCGCTTGCCCACCTCATTTGAGTCGACCCGGTACGCGTACTGGCGGCGGTCCCTGTCTGCGAATTCAATCTTCTCTCCCCAGCCACCTGAGACGAATTGTCCACGCAGCAGTGCGGCGGCCGTCTCTTTCGCAGCGTCGAGTAGGATCGGATCAGACGTCAATTGATAGGCGTTAAGATAAGCATCGCCGACGCTGGGGGTCGCCGGCGGTTCGATCCAAGCGGTCGTAGCCCCCACTTTGCCTTCGCCTTCACGCTGTGCCAAATCCTCGCTGATGCGGAACACATAGCCGCCATGCGATGATGCCCGCGTGCGAAAGAAGGCGACGCTGCGATGAAGTGCATCGACGGCATCGCGGCGTG
>NZ_ANOG01000995.1 GCF_000346295.1 Rhodopirellula maiorica SM1
CACCGGGATAGTGACGTGCGGCGCTGACGTCCACGACCGGAATGCCGGTCCGCTGAATCGCCTCGGCGATCTCTTTGGTTTCAATCCGAGCAATGATTCCGTCCCCCTTCCAACGCCGAATCCATTCCGGTGGCGGGGCCGCACGCTCTTGTTCGGGCAGATAGATCGACCAAGCATCGTGCGAATGAATGTAATCGACGATCCCCGACAATAAACCTCGCGCATACGCATTGGAGGTTTCAATCAACAGCGCGACGGAACGACGTCGAATCATCGCAAAAACTCTAGGAAAGGCAGCGAAGCATCAGGAGCGATTTTGACATATTATACGAGGAAACCCATAACAACACCTCAAAAAACCACTGTAAAATATCTCAACGCTTTCGCGTAGCATCTCATCGACGCCACATCCTGTGTGGCCGACAATGCATGGCGGATTCACTTTAGGTACGTTCACTTTCCCGCCACCACTGTAAGTTGCCAAACTCTTCCTTCAACCATTTTCACATCCCCAAGTTCTTTACGGAGAGAAACGATCGTGTCAAAAACTTCAAAAAAATTGCGTTTAGGAATGGTGGGGCTTGGTTTTGGAGCCGAGTTTATTCCGATCTATCAAGCTCATCCCAATGCGGAAGTGACCGCGATCTGCCGCCGCGATCAAACGAGACTCGACAAGTGTGGCGACCAATTTGAAATTGGCGGTCGCTACACGTCGTTCGATGATTTGCTTGCCGACCCCGACGTGGATGCCGTCCACATCAATTCGCCGATTCCTGATCACGCTTGGATGTCGCTGAAGGCACTCGACGCAGGCAAACATGTAATGTGTACCGTCCCGATGGCAACCACCATCGAAGACTGCCAAAAAATTGTACAGAAGGTACACGATACCGGACTGCATTACATGATGGCCGAAACAGTCGTCTACAGCCGCGAATGTCTATTTATCAAACAACTGTACGAGAGTGGTGAACTAGGAAAGATCCAGTATCTAGCCGCCTCGCATCCGCAAGACATGGATGGCTGGCCCGCGTATTGGGAAAAGATGATTCCGATGCACTACGCCACGCACGTGGTAAGCCCCTGTCTGGGGCTTGTCGGTGGATTGGCTGAATACGTCAGCTGCTTTGGCTCAGGCACCGTCCGCGAAGACATTGCTAAAAAGTCGGGGAACCCGTTCGCAGTGGAAACATGTCACATCAAAATCCAAGACACTGACCTCACCGCGCATATTTGGCGATTCTTGTATGACGTTGCACGCCAGTATCGCGAGAGCTTCGATGTCTATGGAACTCAGAAAAGTTTCGAATGGACATTGGTCGAAAACGAACCTCACGTGATCCATACGGCCAAGAAACCCGAGCACGAGATTGCCGAAAAAGTGGAAGTTCCTGACTTTGCCCACTTACTGCCCGAATCGATTCGACGTTTCACGTTGCCGCAAGAAATCCACGACGCCGATCACTTGTCATTCTTGCAAGGCGGCGGTCACGGTGGATCGCATCCTCACCTCGTTCACGAATTCGTCAGCAGCGTGCTGGAAAATCGCCGCCCGCTTCCCGACGCAGTGACCAGCGCGAATTGGACTTGCGTTGGCATCTGTGCTCACGAATCCGCAATGAAGGGTGGGCAAG
Source organism: Rhodopirellula maiorica SM1 (assembly GCF_000346295.1). Classification (GTDB taxonomy): domain Bacteria; phylum Planctomycetota; class Planctomycetia; order Pirellulales; family Pirellulaceae; genus Novipirellula; species Novipirellula maiorica. Next base: position 1,635 of record NZ_ANOG01000995.1, read on the forward strand.
TGGTTCAGTTGCCGGAGTTCACGTTGTCACGCGACCGCACCGCTTGCTTGACGGAATAACGCGTCCGATGTGAACGGTCGATCGTTTCCCCGTTGGTGGTGGCCTCCGTTGTCCCCGCTTTCCTTCCTCCCTTTTTTGTCCTCCCTTCATTATGAAACATTCGCTTTCCATCTCATCACTGCTGTTGCTTGCG
>NZ_ANOG01000996.1 GCF_000346295.1 Rhodopirellula maiorica SM1
CACAAGAAGGTTCGCGGCGAATTTCAAAAGCGAGCACCTGGGCATATATTCCGTTGCCGAGGATGCCGCCCGTGCCTATGACGCAGCCGCGCGAGCCAGCGGGAACCCCAAACGCCTGAACTTCCCGACCCCCGAGGAGCGAGCATCGGGGATCGCCCAGGGCAAATCGGCACTCGCGACTTCCAGAGAAGAACGGAAACGTCTTCCAGCTGCCGAAAGAGCGGCAAAAGAGGAGCAAAAACGCAAAGAGCAAAACGATTGGTACGATCGCAATCGGCACCTCGCAGCGAAGTACGTCGGAGTCTCGCCCCACAGAATCACCTGCAAATTCGCAGCGAGATTCAAAAACGAGCACTTGGGCCTATTTACCGATCCAGAGGATGCCGCGCGAGCGTACGACGCAGCCGCGCGAGCCAGCGGGAAACCAAGACGACTTAATTTCCCCACGGAGTCTGAGCAAAAGCCCAGAAACAAAACATCGATATTTCGTGGTGTGCATTTCTGTTCTATTTCCGTCGGTTACGTTGCCTCGTTCGATCGCCGACGAATCGGTATTTTCGCCACAGAGCGTGAGGCTGGTATCGCCTACGACAAGGCAGCACTGGCAGCAGGACGCTTCCTAATCAACCACGCGGCCGTTGATGACGAAGACGAACGGCAGCGCCTTCTAGATGCAGACCAAGAGCGTCTGAAAGCAGAGCGAGCGGCAAAAAAGGAGCAAAAACGCAAAGCCGGATACGATTGGTGCGAGCGTAATAAGCACATCGCATCAAAATACATAGGAGTTTTCGCCCGCCGTGATCAATGCCGATTCCGAGCCCAGTTCAAACAAAAGCACCTGGGTAACTTTAAGTCGCCAGCCGAAGCCGCGAGAGCATACGACGAGGCCGCGAGAGCAGCGGGGGAGACCAAGAAGCTCAACTTTCCCGACTCGTGAGAGCCAGCGGGAGCCAGCTTTCATTGAAAACGGCCCATTTGTCCCGGAAGATTGCGAGCAGGCAGCTGAGTTGCTGCCTTCCATCGTCGATTTGTAATCCCGGATCGGCGATGGATACTCCTTTCACCCGAGAGTACCGATGGCCGCCACACCTATTCGATTCGTCATCCCCGCAAGCGCCGGTGAAGTAGGCTTAACTCTTGAGCTGTTCGAGACAGACGGCGATACGCTGGTGAACGGCGCCGGGGACACGTTGACCGAGACGGCCGCAGCGAATGGCGTGTTTGATGCGACTGTGACCGAAGCGTTGGCAGGAACCTACCGCTACACCGTCGTTCAAACTGGCTCAGTCATCCAATATGGATGGATTGTGCTCGCAGACACCACCGACCAGCATCTCGCAAACGACATCGCGGCCATCTTCGAACGCCCTGGGGGCATGTTGGACGGCATTCGGAGCGTATTCGCAGGCATCACGCTCATGTCGAGTTGGCTCAGGATCGCAATGCGGGGCGATGCAGGCAGCGCAACGGCGCTTGCCGAGATCAACACGGGCGGGGGCACGTTCGATCCAACACTACACAGCTTGGAAGCTGCATACGAGTCGCGTGAAGCACTTAGCGATTCACTAGGCATCCTCGGGGGCGTGGGGTTAATCAAAATCACGGTCACGGTAACGGGCACCGGCACGGGGTTGGGGATCGCCGGTGCCCGTGTGTCTGTGTCTGGGACTTCCACGAGCGAAACGACCAACACGAACGGCGTCGCAATTCTCTACGTCAGCGATGAAGAAACGTATTCGATCATCGTTCTGCCCCCTGGAATGTATCTCACACCATCGCCGGTTGAGATCGAGGTCGACGGCGAAGACGTAGCGGTCCCAATCAGCCTGACATCGCCGGTTGCAGCCGACCAAACCAATCCAAATATTTGCGCGTTGCAGTGCTTCATCCGTGATTCATCCGGAACGCTTCTCGAAGACGCCGAAGTCAGCGCAACGCTCCTGAGAAAAGATCTTGCAGCTGGTGGCTCAGCCTACGGCGCGACGATCACCGAGGCGACGACCGACGAAGACGGTTTTTGTGAGCTGAAACTGCTGCGCCCCGACACGTTTCCAAATCCCTACTCCAAAAACGAAGACGGGATTCTCGTCGGTGAATACGAAATTCAGGCCTGGAAGGACGGCGATTTA
>NZ_ANOG01000997.1 GCF_000346295.1 Rhodopirellula maiorica SM1
GCCCCGGCGGAATCAACGCCGCGATTTGTTTCGACCACCTCCTACCTCATTTTTCAATTTACAATTGTCAATTTAACTTTTTCAATGCTTCTCCTGCGGTGCCTAGCACCGGAAGCCCCCCAACAACCGAAAGTCTCTACGACTGTCGCTACTGGTTCTGCTCTACGGCTTCGATATCGACTTGCCGAAAACGGGGGCACCCACAGATAGGGGGTGGCGTTTTCGTGTACGCGAAGTGTTGTGGCTTCGGCTTTGTGAAAGCCGGAAAAGGGGTCGGGCAGGGTGTGTGGCTTCCCCCGCCGTCCCCGTTGAATCAGGCTCGTGCGGAACCCGGAATTTGCATCGATGAGCCGCGCCGCTCTTCTGATGTAAATAAACACATGGGGGGGCTAAAGTCTCTTTTGGAGCGTGTTAACGCTGCGTTAACAGCCAAAAAAGTTCGCAGTTTTTTCTGCAGAGGGTGTTGCATCCGGCCCGGCAGGTCTATCTACTCAACCAAGAGTGTCGTTTCGTTTTCAAGACGAAACAAGCGGATTTGAGACCACAAATCACTACAGCTTGGAGTTAGTACCATGGCAATTGGGTCACCCAACGTCCACGTAAGGTCCGAAACGAGGCGACACCCGAAACGCAGGAGTTTCCGTCATCAGAAGGCGCGACGTCTGTTGGTCGAACTCCTCGAGTCGCGTCACTTATTGGCCGGTGATGTGGTCTTTGTCAGCAGTGACACTGGCGGCACGATCGACGGAGTTGATTTCAACGACGAAGATATCTTGGCTTACGAGCAGAGTAGTGGGACATGGTCGCTGTACTTTGATGGCAGCGATGTCGGTCTGTCCAACAAGGATGTGGATGCATTCCATGTGAATCAAAACGATGGCACGATTCTATTGAGTGTCGATGTCGCGACCACCGAGATCCCAGGTTTAGATCGTGTCGAAGATTCCGATGTCATCCGCTTCACCCCGTCGCAACTAGGCCCCGGCACTGCGGGAACGTTCGATTTCTATTTGGACGGCAGCGACGTAGGGCTGTCCCCGGGCAGCGAAGATATCGATGCGATTTCGCTGGATGAGAATGGCAATTTGATCATTAGTACGATCAGCAATTACATCGTACCGGGATCCTCCGGCAATCTCTCGGGATCCAACGCCGACTTGTTGCTGTTTACGGGCAATACCGGAAGCGACAATAACAGTGGTACATGGTCGACCTATATCGATGGTTCCGATATTGGGTTGACGACGTCCCAGGAAGCAATCATGGGGGCTTCGGTGCAAGTCATTGGTCCCACAACCCTTGTGCATTTTACGACCAAGGGAGCATTTGATGTTCCGGGGTTGAGTGGTGATTTTAACGACATCGTCGAAGTCGACGTCAATACGCTGGGCGACAACACGACCGCAAACTCGATCTCGTTGGCGGTTGATGTTGGCTCGCTCGGATTGCCATCGAACAATCTGGACGGAATTCAGTATGGTGACTTTGTTGGGAACGAAGTCTTTCAGGGACTTGATTTCTATTTCAGCACTGAAGGAAGCGGATCTCTTGGCGGAGTGAGCTTTTCCGATGATGACATCATCCGTTTTGACTCATCGACCGGTGCAGTTGGACTTTTCTTTGATGGCTCGGATGTGGGCGTGACGAAGGATATCGATGCGTTTGTTGTCGAATCGGATAGTTCCATTTTGTTTAGCCTCGGATCAGCACAATCCCTGTCTGGCATCGGCTTGGTCGACGACAGCGACATTGTGCGGTTCACTGGCACGCTCGGATCGGATACCTCCGGCACCTTTTCGTTGCTGTTTGACGGATCCGATGTGGGGTTGGATAGCTTTTATGAAAACGTCGACGGCATCGCGATTGATCCGATCACAGGAGACCTAGTGCTCAGCACCAACGGTAACTTCACGGTTCCCGGCAGTGGTGGCGACATCTCCGGTAACAGTCGTGACATTTTGATATTTAGTGATACCTCGTGGGGCTCAAACACGGCTGGCACGTTTTCAATCTTCCAGGACGGTGCATCGGTCGGTTTAAATTCGAACTCCGAAGACGTGAGCGGGATTTGGATCGATCCGCTCGGTCTGGACACGTTCGTCAACACCAGCGGTTCTTATTCGGTGCCCGGGTTGAGCGGAACGGGAGCGGACATTTTTGCGCCCGGCATTCCGCTGCTGCTCTTTGATTCGACCAAAAATGATATCGGCAGCCTGCCGATCGATGGCATCCACGTCGCCGCGCAGAACTCGCCGCCGGAAATCGTCAGTGACGGTGGCGGGGACACGGCCAGCTTGAACGCAAACGAAAACCAAACCTTTGTTACCAATGTGAATTCGATCGATCCCGATGGCGATGTCGAAGGCGCCGGACTGAGCTACTCGATTACCGGCGGTGCGGATGCGTCGCTGTTCAGCGTCAGCACATCCACCGGCGTGTTGACATTCCTGTCCGCTCCCGATTTTGAGAACCCGAACGACTCGGGTGCCGACGGGACTTATGAAGTCGAAGTCACCGTGACCGATTCCGGCGGACTGACCGATTCGCAAGACATCGCCGTCACCGTTGATGATGTAAACGACAGCCCGGTCATCACCAGCGACGGTGGTGGGGCGACGGCGGCGGTCAATGCGGCCGAAAATCAAACGGCAGTGACAACGGTCACGGCAACCGATCCCGACGTCCCGGCACAGACGCTGACGTTCACGATCACCGGCGGCGCCGATCAAGCTCTGTTTGGAATCACAGCCGGCGGTGTGTTGACTTTCAACGTTGCCCCCGACTTCGAGAACCCGACCGATGTCGGCGGCAACGGGGTTTATGACGTCGAAGTGACGGTCACCGACGACGGCATCCCGAACTTGACCGATGTCCAAGACATTGCAGTTACCGTCACCGACGTCAATGAAAACCCGGTCATCACTAGCGATGGCGGTGGCCCGACGGCGAGCGTCAACGCGGCGGAAAATCAAACTTCTGTTACCGACGTGCAGTCCGTTGACGATTCGGACTCCGAAGGTGTCGGTCTGACCTACACGATCAGCGGTGGTGCCGATGCGGCGCTGTTTTCGATCGACGCCACCTCTGGCGTGCTCACCTTCCAGTCCGCCCCCGATTTTGACAATCCAACCGACGTTGGTGCGAACGGTGTTTACGACGTCC
>NZ_ANOG01000998.1 GCF_000346295.1 Rhodopirellula maiorica SM1
TCATGCCGAGGAGCCATCATGAGTCGTTCCGATTCAATGTCCACGTTTGCGGTGAACGTCACCGGGCTTTGTCGATCGTTTCGAGGCCGCCCGGCGCTGGATGACATCGACCTTCAGATCCCGGTTGGCAGCATTTTCGGCTTAGTGGGGCTCAATGGAGCTGGCAAAACGACACTGATACGGCACTTGATCGGTGCGTTCGTGGCTCAGCAAGGTACTGTCCGTGTGTTGGGGATGGATCCGGTGGCCGATTCACAATCGGTCCTTCGGCGTGTCGGTTATTTGTCCGAAGAGGATTCGATGCCGTCTTGGATGCGAGTCGGTGAACTCGTCGATTTTTCGCGAGCGATCTATGACACTTGGGATGATGCTTATGCCACCAAACTGATGGACGAGTTTGGCTTGTCGCGAATGGACAAGCTGAGTTCGCTGTCGAAAGGGTTGCGAGCGCGAGCAGGTTTGTTGGTCGCGATCGCTTATCGGCCCGAGCTTTTGATCCTAGATGAACCGAGTAGCGGGTTGGACCCGTTGGCTCGTCGCGACATTCTCGAAGCGATCATCCGCACGATCAGCGACGAGGGGCGAACGGTGCTATTTTCAAGCCATCTGCTAGACGAAGTCGACCGCGTGTGTGATTCGATTGCCTTGATGCGAGCGAGCCGAATCATCGAGACCACGACGGTGGACCAATTGCAATCTCGCTACGAAGAGATTGTCTGTCGCAGCGATACCGAATCGCCTCCCGCAATTCGTGGCGTTTTCGATTGGCAACGCGACGAATCCGAGTGGTCGGGCGTGGTCGATCGCCAACATGCGAGCGGCGGTGAAGTTAATTTACCTGTCGACGTGGCATTGATCAGCCGCCGCCCTGTCACGCTGCATCGTTGGTTCGCGGCACGCGCGGGGACAGTGGCGTCGACGGCGTCTGAATCGACCGATGGCAACTCCAGCGAGGTGACATCTCATGTCGGATAGCTTTGCGCTTGTACGTCTAACATGGTTGAGAAACCGTGGGGTGCTGCTGTTTTTTGCCGGGCTCGTCGGGATCGCCGAAGGCTTGTTGCTATGGATGTCGCAAGTCGGGCAAGCGATGGAGACGTTTGCACCGGTCGTTATGTGTGTGACGTTTTTGCCCGCGATCTCGTGGGGGATTTTCGCCTTGGATGTCTCTCCGTTGTCCAAACTGGATTCCGAGGAAAGCGGGTATTCGCATTGGTTGTTGCGAATGCCGATTGCAAATTGGAAGCTGGCATACATTCCCATCGGTATGAAAACCGCTTGGGTATTCACGCTCTGGATCGTCCTCTCAAAAACACTTGAGTGGTTCGGAGCATCCACTTGGGTCTTGATTCCCGCGTTCGTCGTTGCCGCGACGGGAGTCTTGATGTCTGCCCTCGCTTGGCGTCCGTTCCGGTCGGGCGTTTATCGGTTGGGAATGCTCGGAACTTTGACGCTGGTTTCGTACGGGTTGTGTTTGTTGGCGATTGGCGGGAAAAGCGAAGCAAATTTGTCGACATCGGTTCAAGCCATCGTAACGGTCGCTACGGTAGTCTATTTTTTAGTGGCGTTGATTATTGCCTATCGCGCGGTCGTGATTGCCCGTCACCATGTAAGCGGAATGATCCCTGCGGAATCGTCGGGAGTCATGGCTGCGATTCGGAATCGATTGAGCTGGGATTGCAGCGGAGAGCAAGTGGCATTGCATCGCAGTTCGATTCGAGCCTTGGTTTGGCATGATCTGCGGCGTTCGCGTGCTTACCGCTTCAATTTGGTCTTGTTCGTTGTTTGTCCCGTGCTGGTCGGAGCTTCGCTGTTTCATTGGTCGCCGGTGGCGCTAGCCGTCATGAGTGTCATGAGCATGTTCTATGTCGGGATTATTTCGGCCACCAGCGTGCTGGGGCATGATCCGAAGCAATCAATCTCGACATTGCCATCGTATTTGTCGGTCAGTCCGCTATCGGATGCCACGATTGCATGGACGCGATTTGCGATGTTTGCTAGTTGTTTGGGGCTGCTTTTGTTATTGTCGCTTGTCTTATACGCGGCCGTTATGGTTTGGCCCGAAAACCGCGAGACTTGGTCACGTTGGGCCACTTGGTTAGCGGCGCATGACACGGTGACTGGCACAGCGACATTGGTTGGATTCCGAGTGACGTTGGCGATCATGCTTTTCATTGGCCTGCTGCTATTGGGCATCTCAAGTGGTTATGTTTGGGTACCCATGTATGGACACCGCTGGGTAGATATCGTCGTGATTCTCGTCAGCTTGGCTCTCTTTTTCGGCGTCCTTTTTACCGCCGTTGCCTGGATTATCGCTCAACCGGATTGGCAGACGATGACTGCGTCGATGAAGTCCTTTCTGAATCGTTTGCAATCGATCAGTTACCTTGCGGTACTGGCCAAGTTTGCTGCGGTGATCGTGACGGTGATCGTTGTCTCGCGAAGTCGTGTTGCCCGCACCGCGTCGCTGTTGCAAGTCATTGCCATTTGGACGGTAGTCACGCTGGCAATCGGGACGCTCTTGTTTGGCTTGATTCCCGACTCGCGATTCACGCTGCCGATCTGTTTGACCTTTGTCGCTCTCATCCTGCCCCTGCCTAGCATTCTCGCTTTGCCACTCGCTTTGAAAGGAAACCGGCATCGTTAACACTGCGTTCTCATCGAATCGACTTCGGCAAACATGACATTGATTCTCGGCATCTCGGCGTTCTACCATGATTCGTCCGTTGCGATTCTTCGCGATGGCGAGGTCGTCGCTGCCGCGAGCGAAGAGCGTTTCACTCGGAAAAAACACGACGCGTCATTTCCGCGAAACGCGCTGCGTGAGTGTTTGCAAATGGCCGACGCCGACGTCGGCGATCTTGATTACGTCGGATTTTATGAAAAGCCGTTCTTGAAGTTTGATCGATTGCTGGAAACCTATTTGGCCTATGCACCGGCAGGTTACGGTAGCTTCTTTCGTGCGATACCCCGTTGGCTGCAAACCAAGTTGCATCTGCCTCGCGAGATCCGCAAACAACTGGGCAAACAGTACAAACGCCGGATCGTGTTTTGCGAACACCATGAATCGCATGCCAGCAGTGCGTTCTTTCCCAGTCCTTTTGACGAAGCAGCCATCTTGACCATCGACGGCGTTGGCGAATGGGCGACGACAAGTTGGGGCGTCGGCCGCGGAAACCGTATCTCGCTGAAAAACGAAATTCGATTTCCACATTCACTCGGGTTGCTCTACTCGGCGTTCACTTATTTCTGCGGATTTCGCGTCAACTCGGGCGAATACAAGTTGATGGGATTGGCTCCCTACGGCGAACCCAAGTTTGTCGACCTGATCTTCAAACATTTGATTGATGTCCATGATGACGGTAGCTATCGGCTAAACATGGATTATTTTTCGTACTGCCATTCGCTACGCATGACCGATCGAAAAATGGAGCGATTGCTGGGAGCGGCACGCCGCAATCCGAACGAGCCGATCCGCCAAGTCGATATGGATCTTGCCGCAAGTATTCAGCGGGTGACCGAAGAGGTCGTGCTGCGAATGGCACAGTATGTCTTCGATCAAACGAAGCTAGATTCTTTGTGCATGGCGGGCGGGGTCGCACTGAATTGCGTCGCCAACGGGCGGTTGTTACGTGAAGGGCCGTTTAAACAGATTTGGGTTCAGCCCGCTGCCGGTGACGCTGGTGGCGCCCTGGGCGTCGCCTGGCTGATTTGGCATCAATTGCTGGGCAAACCGCGTGTTGCCAATGCGCTGAGTGCCCAGCCAACTTCGCTGCTGGGGCCTCCTGCGGATCGCGAAGTCGATGTACAGGCACTTCGAGAAAGCGGTGCGGTGACGCGGCACCTGCCGCTGGACGATGAACTCTATACCACCGTGGTCAAGCTTCTTGCTGGCGGAAATGTGGTGGGCTGGGTCCAGGGAAAGATGGAATTCGGACCGCGGGCTCTTGGCGGACGCAGTATCCTGGGTGATCCACGAAATCCTGAAATGCAATCGATCATGAACGCAAAGATCAAACGCCGAGAGTCGTTCCGCCCTTTCGCTCCGAGTATCCTAGAAGCACACAGTCAAGATTATTTCGAAATACCTGGTGGGGATTCGAGCCCGTACATGATGTTCACGTTTGACGTGCAAGAAAAGCGACGGCTGCCGGTTGATCAATCAATTCCGCCTAGCATCGAACGGGGACGGCAGTCACACAGCGATCTGCCGGCGATCACTCACGTCGATTATTCCGCTCGGGTGCAAACGGTCAGCCAGCAAAGGCATCCACGTTTCTACGGACTGTTGCGGAAATTCTATGAGGAAACGGGGTGTCCCGCGGTGATCAACACCAGTTTCAATGTGCGAGGTGAGCCGATCGTTGCGACGGCGGCCGATGCCTACCGCTGCTTCATGGCGACGGAGATGGACGCGTTGGTGATCGGAAACGTGCTGATGCTGAAGACCGAGCAACCCGAGTCGGCTCGTCAATCGAGTCAGCGCGAACTCCGTGAATTGGAGCCCGATTGATGCCGTTGCTTGATCTCAATGCGGATCCCTCGAGTTCGTTGAAACGGTGGTTTGGGATATCGTTGTCCGCGTTATTCTTCGTTGTTGCCTTTCTGATGCGACACAGCGCAACCATGGTTGCCATGACGCTGGCGGTCGTGGGGGTGTTGGTCGGCGTGATATACTACTGCGTACCCGGTGCACCACTGCGTGTGATTCGAGCTTGGCAATATATGACGTACCCCGTCACTTGGATAATAAGTCACGTGTTGTTGGGGACGGTCTTTTTTGGGATCGTCTTGCCAACCGGAATTGTGCTTCGGTTGCTGGGCTATGATCCATTGCGATTAAAGCAACGCGATTCCGGATCCAATTGGCTTCCACGCGAGGAAGCCAGCGATATTTCCCGCTACTTCAAACAGTTTTGAGCGCGACACAATGGACGAGCCGCAAAACGCTCAGGAAAGAGAATTCGAAAACCAAGCCGAAGGCGATAACCTCGGTTTCGTTCAAGAGTTTGTCTTGTTTTTGCGAGAGAACAAGAAATGGTGGCTCGTGCCATTGATCGGTTCTTTGTCGTTGATCGGCGTGATCGCGGCGTTAGCAGGCAGCAGCGCGGCTCCGTTCATTTACACGCTTTTTTAGCGGTGCTTGCCATCGTCATCTACTCGCGGGATCGCTCTGTTTCAACGTCGTTCACTGTCTTCGCGTCGCGGCACCTCTGGAAGCCAGTTATCAATTTCTGTTGGTGAAAAACGTATGAATATCAAGCAGATTCTTCTTGGCACGTGGTTCGGAGACTTGGCGATGTTCTCGAGAGAGAAGATCGACATCGTCCGTGCGGCGCTCATTCAGCCGGAGGCTGTCGGTACGATTGCCAACGATCAACTCGCCAGCATGTTAGTTACCTCGATCTGCCAATCCGGAGAGACGTTTCTCGATGTCGGT
>NZ_ANOG01000999.1 GCF_000346295.1 Rhodopirellula maiorica SM1
AACTGCATCGCCCTACGCCGTTCCACGGTTACTATCGCAGTTGCTTGAGCAATTGGCAGCCCAAAACCCTCACACGGAAGTCATCGCCGTCAGTCCAGGAGCTGAAAAAATCCCAGGCGTTCGGAACGCTTCCGCCCAGATAACATGGAGCACACGTACACGATGTCGTCTTCGCAATCATCGGGGCGTTCGTTCGGTTTGTGGCCCCAGTGATATCGCATCGACCATTGCATTCCAATACGCTCGTGCTGCACTGCAAGCATTTGCTTCCGACCAAGGGGCACAAACGGTCGTGGTCGCAGCAACAATGTCCGTCGCGTTACTTGCACAAAAGATGCTTCCTCAAGCCTGCGTCGTTTACTGGGTCCAAGGTATGCCGAGGCTGGGCCAAGAGTCGCTAGCGTCAAGCGCCGTCAACGCATGTCATGGGATCGTAGCACCTTCACGGGCCATTTACCGTGACCTATTCCAATTGATCTGTCGCGATCGATTTACGCCTCCGGTGTGGGTCATCCCGAATACCATCGACCAGTCACAGTTCAAGACAGAATCAGAGGCGACGATTCAGGCGACACGGCAACGACTGGGGATAGGTGAGCAAGATATTGCGGTGATGCACATTGGGCGTGCCCCCGAAAAGGGATTAAAAATCATTGAAACTGCGCTTGCGGTGGGAGAGTTTGATCGACGTGTGGTACTCGTCTCCGCCGGGGGTCCGACGCCGAACCGGCGACACATAAATCAGCATACAGAAGTTCTGGAGACCGGACGTGTCGCCCCCCAGGAACTAAACCAAATCTATCAAGCCTGCAGCATCGGCGTTGTCCCGAGTGTATGGTGGGAAAACTGTCCCGTTGCTTTGATTGAAATGATGTCGCTGGGGTTATGTCCTATTGGCTCGCGAGTGGGCGGGATCCCCGAGATGATTGAACATGGTGAAAGTGGTCTACTTGTGGATTCTCCTAACGACGCACAAGCGTGGGCGTCAGCATTGCACACCGTTATATCGGACGCAGCTTTAAGACAACGTTTAGCGACAGCAGCGAAAAGTTCGATGCAAACCCGCTTTAGCGCTTCACGATCAATTGAACAATGGTGCCAAGTACTAAACACGGTGCCGCTCAGCAACCGTATGTTGTAACAACCACTTCTGATGCAACAGCACGTTTCAATTTACTATCGTAACTGATTCGTCACTGCCGCGTTTAATCACGCTTGCCTCGAGAACCTACTGATGACAACACTTACAGATCTCGCAAACAAATATAATTCTGACAAAGGCGATCGGGTCGGTTGCTGCCATCGGTATACGTCACTTTACGAGTCACTATTTGCCCCCTACCGAGACCGCCCGATCTCGTTTTTAGAGATAGGATTGCAGCGAGAATTTTGCCAACACCAGCCCGACTGTCCATCTTTGCGGATGTGGCTCGAGTTTTTTTCGCAAGCGACGATCAACGGTCTTGACATTTCTGATTTCAGCGACGTTGAGATCCCTCGAGCGACCATTTTCCAAGCTGACCAAAGCGACGCTCGTCGACTCACCGAGATCGCTGAAGAGGTCGGCCCATTCGATATCATCATTGACGATGGCAGCCATGCATCGGCACATCAGCAGGTTACGCTAGGAGCCCTGTTCCCTTATTTAAAACCCGGCGGCCTCTATGTTATCGAGGACACTCACTGGCAGCCCGAACGAAGTGTCGAGCGACGAGAAGGGATTGAAACGATGCTCACAATCTTCAAACGGTTTTCCATTTATGGCGAATCCATCAAATCGCCTTATCTCAGCGACGAGCGTTGTCGCGAAATCGAGCAAAACGTCGTGCGATGCACTTTCTCGCATCCGTTTGTCGACGAAAACGCGAGACCGCAAAAACGATCGATGATTCGAGATATTTCTCGACGCGTCTTAAAGGGCAAGTCACGCCAATCGGACCAGCGTCTGTTCAAACTTATCATCTTGGAAAAAAAAGCCATGGAAGACCGCTCAGGGTTTGAAACTACCGCGGTCCAAATGACGTGTGATGCCGTTTAAATTCAGTAATTGGAATCACAGAAGCCAGATGTGCTGTTTTCCTTATCAGGCGAGCGAGAATTTTTTGGAAACTTTGAAGTGCCATGGGAAGCAAGGCGATTAAAATAACAGACTCATTGACCAATGTTATCTGGAATCGTCTAGACGCAATCCATCCGCGTAAACGTATTGGCGTCTCTGAAAGACGTTCAAGTAGAATCAAGCGGAATCGCTTGGGAGACGTTTTTTTGCAAGGTGAAAGATCTTCTTTATGCTTGATGTGCTCTGCAATACTAATCATGTCTCCAATGCTGAATCAACGCACGAACAACCTCTATTAGCCAACCGACTGCTTGTTGTTTACGAAAATCATCCGCTCGAATCGACGACCGTACGCGCAGTACCGAGACTTTTAGCGCAATTGGCAGTCCATTTTGCCAGTACCGCCAGGGCCACCGAAGTCATCACGATCAGTCCTGGAAATTCGCGATTGAAAGACGTGCGGTCGGTTTCAGCAACTTTAGGCTATACCGGACGTTTGAATTGTCGCGTCCGAGGCAGCCGCCTAGCACGTTCACTCGGGTTTCGCCAAAGCATCGATGCGACAACTGGCTATCAACGCATCAAGCAAGCGTTAATGCCGTTTGAACAGACGGCCGATGAGCGGACGGTCCTCGTTGTCTCGACCATGACGGCGGCAATCGTGGCAAAACAGGTTTTGCCACGAGCGCGCGTCATTTACTGGATCCAAGGGATGCCACGCTTAGGACAGGAGAGTCTCGCTTCGCGTGCGGTGGCGGCGGCTGATGCCATCGTGGCTCCGAGCAAAGCAATTTACGAAGATTTATTTGCGTTGATCTGCCGAGATCGCTTTTCAGCTCCTGTTTGGACAATCCCAAATTGGAGCAACCAATCTCAGGTCAAGACTCTCTCTGCTGCCGTCGTTGATGAAACAAGACAACGCATCGGGCTGACTGCGGATGATTTCGCAATCATGCATGTGGGACGTGCCCCAGAGAAAGGACTGCAGGTGGCGAAAACCGCATTGGCGATCGGACAATTCCAAAAGAATACCGTGCTAGTGACGATTGGGGGTGCCAAGAAGGAACGACGGCGTCTGAGCGATCGTGCCGAATTTCTGCAATTGGGCTGGCTCTCGCTGGAGGAACTGAACTCAGTTTATCAAACCTGCCAACTCGGCCTTGTTCCCAGCGTCTGGTGGGAAAACTGCCCACTCGCTTTGATCGAAATGATGTCGCTGGGGATTTGTCCAATCGGCTCGCGGGTGGGCGGCATCCCCGAGATGATTGAACACGGCAAAAACGGAATAATTGTCGACGCTCCTAACGACGTGACCGCTTGGGCATCCGCAATCGAAACCCTCGCAGGCGATGACGCACTTCGCAACCAGCTAGGACATCAAGCAAGCCTTTCTGTCCAGCAAAATTTCAACCAGCTACAATTATTGACTCGATGGCGACAGGTGCTCAATACAGCGGTCAGCACCGCCTCATGATCTCTACAGCACAATTTGAGCAATTTTCAGAGCTCAGCTCGTTTTCTCGAGTAATTTTAGCTGACTCTAACGCGGCTGCGTACGTTGCAAATGGATCGCAATTTGCCTCCAGGTGACATTATGAAGTCAGCAAAAATTGAAACCAGCATCTTCACCATTCACCTTCGGCAATGGTGAAATCATAGTTCCTCAGAAACCTGATAATCGATCGATTATCATAGATTAAGTTTGGTATTAGTTTGACACCATCACAAATACAAACCAAAGATATCGTCGCCTGTGTGGTCGGTGCACGTCCCAATTTCGTCAAGATGGGACCGATCCTTCGTGGCATCGCAGCCACGTCTCCCAACCTCCAAACCCGCTTGATCCACACCGGTCAACATTACGACGATGCGATGAGCGATTCGTTTTTCCGGCAACTCGGGCTGCCCAAACCGGATGTTTATTTGTCGGTCGGTTCGGGACGTCAAGGCGAACAGACCGCCAAGATCCTCGACAGCTACGAGCGATGGTTGCTCGAATGCGAACAACCGCCCGCTGCAACTCTGGTCGTGGGCGATGTCAACTCGACCGTGGGATGTGCATTGGCCTCGGTCAAGCTTGGGATTCCTGTGATTCACGTCGAAGCGGGACTGCGCAGCTTTGATCGGACCATGCCCGAGGAAATCAATCGCGTCGTCACCGACGCGATCTCGGAACTGCTATTGGTTAGCGAACCAAGCGGACGCGAGAACCTATTAAAAGAAGGCAAGTCGAACGAGTCGATCCGCTTGTGCGGAAATGTCATGATCGATGTATTGCGATCGCAACTTGATGCCGCTACGGCGCTTGATCCGCTGTCCAAAATGGGGCTGACCAAGAACCAATACGTTGTTTGGACAATGCACCGTCCATCCAACGTGGACGATCCGGAACTGCTGCATCAGCTGTGCGAATCGATGATACAAATTGCCGAACGCTTGCCCGTCGTTTTTCCCGTTCACCCTCGGACACGCAATCGACTAGAGGCAATCGGATTGTGGCAGACGCTCGAATCGAGTCCTTCGATCTTGGCCACCGCGCCACTGAGCTACCACGAATTGCTCGGGCTGACGTCCAATGCCAAAATCATCATCACCGATTCGGGCGGATTACAGGAAGAGGCGACTGCGCTTGAGATTCCATGTTTGACGTTACGAGAAAACACCGAGCGTCCCATCACTGTCGATGAAGGCACAAGCGTGTTGGTCGGACATGACGTTGGACTACTTGTCACGCTTGTTGATGATGTGATCGAGAACCGATTCAAGCAGGGAAAATGCCCCCAACTATGGGACGGATCCGCAGGCCGACGCGTGGGCAGCGAAGTCGCAGCGTTTCTAGCTGCTCGCAAGGAATCGTAAGTCAGGCGAAAATGAATAACTCTAATGAAGTCTCCATGAACGTCCCTTTCTTTCGTCCGTCGATTTCCGAAGCGGCCATCGCCGAAGTGACCGAGTGTCTTCGCTCGGGATGGTTAACAACGGGACCGCGGGTTAAACAGTTCGAATCGGAGTTTGCCAAGTTCGTTGGTGCCAAACATGCAGTTGCAGTCAATTCGTGCACTGCCGCACTGCACTTGGCTGTGGAAGCCATGCAATTAAAAGCGGGCCAGGGTGTCTTGGTACCGACGATGACCTTTGCCGCGACGGCGGAAATCGTGCTCTATCAGGGTGGGATTCCGATCCTCGTCGATTGTGATCCGGTCACACTGAATATGGATTTTGGCGACGCAGCGAAAAAATGGGAAGCAGCTCGCAGCGGAGCACTGACAGGTTCCCCAATCGAGGTCGTCGGCATAATCCCAGTGCATGTCGGGGGATTGATGATCGACATCGATCAAATCGCCGCCTTCGCACAGCAGCACGCGTTGTGGGTGGTCGAAGATGCCGCACATGCCTTGCCGTCTGCCTATCGCAGCAACGCCGATCAACCGTGGCGAATGTGTGGCGAGAATACCGCGGCGGTGACCTGCTATTCGTTTTACGCCAATAAGACGATGACCACCGGCGAAGGAGGGATGGCGGTCACGAGTGACCCGCTATTGGCAGATCGAATGCGGCAAATGTCGCTCCATGGTTTGTCGCATGACGCTTGGAAACGTTTTCAAGGCAACAGCCAATGGGACTATCAAATTGTTGCCCCAGGCTACAAATACAACCTGACCGATCTTGCGGCGGCAATCGGCTTGCATCAACTGCAGCGTGTCGAAGCGATGAGGCAAGAACGCGAAACCATCGCCAAATTTTTCTTCCAACGACTTCGCGGTGTAACCGAATTGGAGTTGCCTCCGCAACTCGAAAACCGCCTTCATTCTTGGCACCTGTTTCCCATTCGCCTGTGTCTGGATCAATTGAGCATTGACCGCAACGAGTTCATTCAATGTTTACGTGAGCGCGGTGTGGGATGCTCGGTCCATTGGCGTCCACTACACCTACATCCCTATTACCTGGAAACGCTGCAGTGGCGAGCATCCGATTGCCCCACCGCAACGCATGTTTGGAATCGGCTTGTGAGTCTTCCGCTATTCCCGGGTATGACCGATTTAGAGCAAGAACACGTGGTTCGCGTGGTCACTGAACTGTGTGCTCAATACTCATTGCGACAGCCAGCGGCCCAGACAAATCCGTCAGGTACATAATCACCGTGTCAAGCAAGACCTCGTCGATCGCAATGCCTCTGCTACAGGCGACACCGATTCAAACCGCCACAAAACGATGCTTTGATATACTTGCATCGGGCATCGGCATTTTGCTGTTGTCGCCGTTGCTGATTTTGATTACTGGAATTATTCGGTTTACCAGTTCCGGTCCAGTGCTGTTTCAACAAACACGTGTGGGACGGAATTTACAACCGTTTAAGATTCTGAAATTTCGCACGATGGTTGAGAATGCGCCGTCGTTGGGGCCTGCCATCACTTCGGGTGATGATCCACGGATCACTCGAATTGGAAAATTGCTGCGAAAAACAAAATTGGATGAATTGCCTCAACTGTTCAACATCCTCAAAGGGGATATGAGTCTGGTCGGCCCGCGTCCGGAAGTCCCCAAGTATGTCGAGATGTTCGAGGATGACTTCCGCCAAATCCTGATCGTCCGGCCTGGATTGACCGATCTGGCATCGATCAAATATCGAGACGAATCCGCGGTTTTGGCTCAGGCAGACGATCCGGAACGCGAGTATGTAACTCGTATACTTCCGGACAAGATTGAATTGGCGAAACAGTATGTGCGCTGCTCGTCGATCGCTTTGGACGTGCGGGTGATCCTGCAAACCTTGCTGCAACTCTTTCGCTAAGACAGATAGGTCGCTGAATCCTGGCACTGCGTGATCCGAAACGATCAGTACTTACCAAGATTCGCTCAGACGACGATCTCTTTACACGCTAGTGATCATTCCACCCAACCGCTACTGCGTTCGATTCGGGGACGCAGACCCAAGCGGGGGTTATGTGTTCTGATCCCCCATTTATTCCCCAATCTTCAGCTTCTCATGAGCATAAACCTGCTGCGAAGATTGTCATTCATGGGGTTGATCTTCTTGGGATGGATGCTGCCATCCTCCACGCGAGCAGACTCTGCTGCCGAACCTCCGTCGGAATTCATTCCGGTCGACACGTCTCGCTTGATGACGTCGCCCCATCCTTATATTTTGGAAAATGCGTTCCCTGAGTTAAATTTTGGTGATAAGGGGCCGTTGCAACTGCTAACGGCCCCCGGGGACGCTAGCCACGTCTACGTGCTGTGTCGGGACGGGGAACTGCACCAATTCATCAATGACAAGACGGCTCACGAGACCCGGGTCTTGTTTGACATTTCACACAAAGTAGCCCGAGAGGGAGAAGAGCAAGGGCTACTTGGATTTGCATTTCATCCGCAGTACCAGAAGAACGGCGAATTCTTTGCCGCCTATGCTACCGCAGCCGAATACGGCACCGCAGCGACTCTATTTGACCTAGCGGCAATATGCATCTTCCTGCTTGCTGCGATTTGGGGGGCAACCCTTCCGATCCCCCGCCGACTTGCCCAAGTCATTCTAATACTCTGCACCGCACCGCTCGCTGGTATGTTGGTGTTTCTCATCGTGCCGACTGCAGGCATAACCTCTATGCAAAAAAAGTGGATTGCTGCGGCCATAGTTGTCGCATGCTATGTGGTGATCGTAATCACCTACAGGATGTTATTGTCACGCAATGAAATACTAGTGCGTCGAATGGCGGGTTTCTGTGGCGGCCTAATGTGTGCCGCCGCAGCTATGATCCTCCTGACGTCGTTGATGGCAAGGTTTGTCGATCGATCGAGCGAATCAATCTTGACCTCACATACTGTCAAATTTCAGTCGGAAGTCGCCAACCGCTTAGCAAGACAAACGATCGAGCCAATGAAACACCGCTTACAGTCTTGGCTGCTTCCTCCCAAAGCAAAATTAGTTGTCTCTCGCTTTCGCATGCGACCTGACGATCAGCCGCCTGCCGATCCAGTCTCCGAACAGGTGCTGTTTTCCCTTGCTTATCCAAGTGTGTCCCATTACGGGGGATCTATCGAATTTGGGCCAGATGGTTTTTTGTATCTCGGCACCGGAGATGGCATGAATCAAGATTCGTCACAGGATCTAAGTACGTTGCACGGTTCAATTCTGCGAATCGACGTCGACAATCGAGATCCTGGATTGAATTATGCTATTCCGGATGACAATCCCTTTGCCGCCTTAACCACTCGCGGAAACAAGCGAGCAGAGATCTGGGCGTATGGTCTGCGCAACGTCTGGCGACTGTCCTTTGATCAAGAAAGCGGTCGCATGTGGGCAGGGGATGTAGGACTGAATCGGTTCGAGGAAGTGAACCTGATTCGTGGCGGTGCCAATTATGGATGGCCCCAGCGAGAAGGACTTTATCCTTTTGACGTTGGACATTCGTGGGACATGACCGCTCCCTCCGAAGCCGATTCGGAATCGCACTCACAATTTGTTGATCCCATCATTACTTACGATCACCGCTACGGGCGTGCAATTGTCGGAGGACGTGTCTATCGCGGCGACCAATTTCCTGAACTGCAAGGTGCATATCTCTACGGTGACTACGCCAGCGGAATGATTTGGGCATCGTACTATGATGGGACTGAAGTTACACGCACTATAAAACTCGCGAGCCCCAAAGTGCCGCTGGCCGGATTCGGTCAAGATGCAGGGGGAGAAATGTTTGTCTGTGCTCTTGATGGAATCATTTACGAGTTTCGCAAAGTTGAAGTCGACCATGAAGAACCGCAGCAACCTTTTCCTGAACATTTGTCCGATACAGGCCTCTTTTCGTCAGTAAAACAGTTAACTCCGGCTGCCGGCATGATTCCCTATCGTGTGAATGTGCCGATGTGGGCTGACGGTGCGAACCAGCAGCGATTTTTAGCATTGCCTCAGGCTGGTCAGGTCGAATTCTCGGTGGACGTGCCCTGGAAATTTCCCCAAGGCACCGTCTTCGTTAACCATCTCACGATCCCAGTCACGAACAAAGATCAACCAATTCGTCGACTCGAAACTCGATTGTGGGTCCACGGGAAAAATGGTTGGGACGGCTATACTTATGTTTGGAACGAAGAACAAAGTGATGCATCTTTAATCGAACTCCCCGAGCCTCGACCGCTCGAAGTTCACACCGAGCAGGGCTCGGACCAGAGACTTTGGCACTTTTTGACCAACGAACAGTGCAACGTTTGTCATTCCAAAGCCAATGGTTTTGTGCTTGGCCTGAATACATTGCAGATGAATCGAATCGAACCAGACGGAGTTTCGAATCAGATCGATCGACTTGAACGCTTGGGCGTGTTTCGAAATCCACTTCCCTTACCCCCCTCGACTTTGCCTTCGTTTGCGGATTGGGGTTCACGCTCCGGCAGCATCAAGGAAATGGCTCGCGCTTATTTGGCGGTGAACTGCGCGGTCTGTCACGTGCGTGATCGCCTTGGAATCACGCAAATTGATCTCCGCTTCACTACGCCTCTGGCAGAGACGAAGCTAGTAGGAATACGCCCGCGACGCCCCAAATCCAAGCGTTCAGCCGCGCGAGAATCTTTGATTGAACCGGGACATCCCGAGGATTCGGAGTTGCTTCGTCGTATCGAAGCGGAAGACGAAGACCGGATGCCCCCGCTGGGCCGATCCATGTCCGACTCTGAAGCTGCGGAAGTCATTTCCGCTTGGATTAGGGGAATGCGTGACGATGCCGGACACTTTGATCCCGAAGTGATGATTGCGATGAAGCCCGAGATAACGCGTGATCACGCTGTCACCGAGACATATGACGCCGAGTACGTTCGCGAACTGGCCGAGGAAGTGCGTCGATCCGGCGATCCCGATGCCGGGCATCTTATCTTTCTCTCGGACACGGCAAATTGCAAGTCCTGTCATCACGTGGGTCTCGATACTCATGCCGATTCTCTCGCCAAAGGCCCCGATTTGGCCGGCGTGAGTGTTAACAACTCGCTGGAGTCAATTATCGAGTCCGTACTTTGGCCGCAGCGGGTTGTGAAGAAGGACTTCGAGTTAACAGCCCTGTTGTTGGAGGATGGACGCGTCGTTTCGGGCTATGTCGTTTCCCAGACCGATAATGCCATGACGATTCGAGACCTACTGACAGGTAAACCAACAAAAGTCGACAAGGCATCGATTGAAGAATACGGCACCACAGGATCAGCCATGCCGTTCGGAGTCGCCAACCATCTGACTCGAAAACAACTACGCGACCTCATCGCCTACCTCGACTCACTAGACACTCCACCGCTTGATTCCCAGTCGGCGCGGCCTTAGTCGTCGCATTCTTCGAATTCCGATAATTGGTTGCAGGACTCTTCCGGCTCAAAGTCCTTTGAGATTGAAGATCCATGATCCGATGCGTGAGTAAACATTGACCATCAATGCTGTTTAACTCTCTAGCGTTTGCGATCTTTCTGTTGCTCACTTTTGTGTGTTACTGGTGGCTACAACGGTATTCACTACGAGTCCAAAACACACTATTGCTGCTGTCCAGTTATTTTTTTTACGGCTGCTGGGACTGGCGTTTTCTGTGTTTGATCGCCATCAGTTCCGCAATCGACTTTGTCGTGGGAATTCAACTTGGATCCACAACCCATCCACGCTATCGCAAGCGACTACTGACACTCAGCATTATCGCTAACCTTGGTATTCTTGGTTTTTTCAAGTACTACGGCTTTTTTGTTGACTCTTTTATCGCGGCCTCGGAACAACTTGGTTTCCAAGCTCACCCCCACACGTTGCAAATCATTCTGCCTGTGGGCATCTCGTTCTACACATTTCAATCACTCAGTTATACGATTGATGTTTATCGGCGACATGTCCAGCCAACGCGAGATTGGATTGCCTTCTTTGCTTACGTCAGCTTCTTTCCACAACTGGTCGCAGGTCCGATTGAACGCGCGGCACATTTGTTGCCTCAGTTTTTGTGCAAACGAACATTTAACCTCGCTCAGGCTAAAGACGGACTCCGCCAGATCCTTTGGGGTTTGTTCAAAAAAGTTGTCATTGCGGATAACCTTGCACCGCTGGTGGATGAAATTTTCGTTAACTATTCCGATCACAATGGTGTCACGTTGTTGTTGGGGGTGCTTTACTTTGCCATCCAAATTTATTGTGATTTCAGCGGCTATTCGGATATTGCGATCGGTACCGCCCGGCTGTTCGGTTTCGATCTGATGCAGAACTTTGCCTACCCCTACTTTTCTCGGGACATTGGCGAGTTTTGGCGGCGGTGGCATATTTCGCTGTCAACTTGGTTCCGCGACTACGTGTACATCCCCTTGGGCGGCAGCCGGAAGGTATCCAAAGCCCACCATTTAGCGAACCTGATAGTCACGTTTACGGTTTCCGGTTTCTGGCACGGCGCCAATTGGACTTTTGTAGTCTGGGGCCTCTTGCATGGGCTCTACTATCTGCCGCTGGTGATGACCGGCAATCATAAACGTCATCACGATATCGTGGCGACCGGACGCTGGTTACCCAATCTCCGAGAGTTTGTGCAGATGGGTTCCACGTTTGCCTTGGTGCTATTGGCCTGGGTTTTCTTTCGCGCCGACTCCGTTTCGCATGCGATCTCGTTTATCTCACACATGATGACATCCCCCTGGAGGGCTCCGACTTTGTTGAAAGGTCTACCCTACCTGGCTTTGCTATTCACTATTGAATGGGTGCAACGTAGCATGCCTCACGCATTGCAGATCGAGCACATGCCAGTGTGGGTCCGTTGGCCAGCCTACTACAGTCTGATTGTGGTGATGTTCTTGTATGGCAATACAGGTCACGTTCCTTTTATCTACTTCCAGTTTTAAGTGCAGCTCAAAAACGCCGCCGCACAGCAAACCGATCAACAATCCGCTTGGAAGTTGGCTCGCCGACTGCTATGGTTCCTGAGCCCGTTGCTATTAATTGCACTCGTAACCGAGCTGTCATTATGGAAGACTGGCGAGACTTGGCCAGCGATTTACGCAGTGCGTCAGCAGCAAATCGCTGCTGAAGAAACGATCTACTGTCGCGACTTTCTATCACAGCAATTTGGCGTTTACAAATTTGCTACGATCAAGAGACGCAACCCCGAGATTGTTGCCATCGGCAGTTCACGCGTGATGCAAATCCGTGACTTTATGTTCTCGCCGCTGCAAGAATCTTTCTACAACGCTGGCGGGATGACTCAAAGCGTAACGGAGCTAGGCGAGTACGTTGAACTGTTAGAGCAAGACAAACTTCCCAATCCCAAGGTCGCTATTATTGGTATCGATCCCTGGTGGCTGAAGAGTGAGTATCACCGCGACAAATCGTGGCTGGCCCAACAGGACGAAGCATTCCAGTTTGCATCGCACATCAATGCATTGAAACGAATCGTGCGTCAGAATCGGTTTTCGGAATTATACACCGCCGTCACGCATTCCGACCGCAGTCCCTTTTTCGGTTATCGATGCATTGGAACCGCTGCGTCAAAATATGGCAGCGGCTTTCGAAAAGACGGATCTTGGCAATACTCGCCCCAAATTATCCTGGAACTTGCGCAGCAACAACAATATGTTGACCGCGAAGTTCCTCCGATCATCGATCGGATTCACTCTCACTTCGGCAACTTTTCGGCCCCGGCAACATGGGACGAGGAAAAATCAGCAAGACTGTTGAGTCTTATACAACGGTTACAAACACGTGGCACCGAGGTGTTGGTGGTGATGCCACCTTATTCCTCGGACTGCATACACTCTTTGTCTGTGGATGCCGATTTAAAACAATGGTGGGACGCTTATCAACAAGGCTTCGTCGACACACTTCGCGTCCATGGCATTACGGTATTGCCTGCATCGGATCCTAGTCAGTATGGACTTGATGATACCTACATGATCGACGGATATCATCCTGGTGAAGTCTTCATGGGACACATTGTGCTCGAACTACTTCGCTCGGCACCGCAGGAAAGCCTACTGCAGCAGGTGAACGCTCAGGCACTACGAGCGAAACTCGACTCGGCCTTCTCTCCTCTCGGTTTCGCGGCGCCACAAAGGCACTCGCCGAGAGTCACGATGCGAAGTCCATCACGCTAAAGAGCGACGCGGCCGAACCGCGCAACAGCTGTATCGCCTCGCTCTTTCTTCTTCCCTTAAATGACCGAATTTCTGCTCGGTCAAAATTGGTAAAAAGGGGACAAACACGTTAGGATAGAATCGACAGTGGGGGATCCCTCCTACGAACGCGAATCATTTCGCGCGTCATGATCATGATCCAGACGTGGCTTCTCAGCCACAGGAGTCGCGGCATGTTATTCAATCGAAGGGTGGGACAGTCGCCGGGCTCCAGAGCGGGCAAGCGTCAAAAACGACGGAAGATCCTCGAGCACCTTGAACCGCGACTGCTGCTAGCCAATAGTCCGCCAGTCATTTCAAGTTCAATCTCGGACCTGACCACTGAAGCGGGAATCCCATTCGAATACGACCTGCAGCCGACCGGATACGTTGTGTTTGGATATGGCGTTGGTGGAGTTGGGCTCTCCGCGACCGACAACTACTTCGCCAGTAACGTCAATTTCTTAGGGTCTTGGCAGGATGTTACTTTCACTGGCAACACCGTCTTCACGGAGAGCCCGTGGTATGCTGCTCAGATCAGCGAGTCGGGTACTGCACTGGACGAGTATACCTGGGACAACAATGCCTATGTCACGGACGCTGAATCGCCATTTATCATCGAAGGTGTGTTTGAAACATTCGATCAATGGCGAACGCAAACCGGGTTCGACGCGTCGAGCACGCTGACAACTTCGATCAGTGGGACACACGTCACCGTACGTCCCAATGAATATGAACCGGGGCGTGGGCATGCCGTAGTTTACAACTGGGACCGACTTGACAATGTCGATCTGGACTTGTCATCGGTGGTAGATCCTGGAGCGAATTTCGAGATCTACAATGTTTTGGATCTCGACGGTGCGCCGGTACTCTCCGGAGTCTACGATGGTAGCGCAGTGTCGCTTCCGATGACGGACGTGGCCTCTCCGATTCCGATCGGCGCGGCCCCGGTTGCTCCGCTGGTGGTCGATAAGGAATTTGGCAGTTTTTTAGTCGTCTCGGATGCCCCCTCGGTTCCCGCTACGGGAAACGAGTTCTTCGTTTCTCCTGCGGGGACTCCGCAGGGTGACGGCAGCCTAAATGATCCGTGGGATCTATGGACGGCGATGAGTCATCCAGAAGCGGTTTCTGCCGGTGACACCATTTGGATACAGGGTGGATCGTACGTCGGTGCCTTTACCAGTCATCTTTCTGGCACACCGTGGAATCCGATCTGGGTTCGCGAATGGCCCGGCGACGAAGTCATCATCGATCTGAATAATGGCTCGCCTCGGACTTCCGAGATTCTCACGATCGAAGGTCAACACACCTATTATCAGGGTCTTGAAATCTTTTCGAGCGATTTGTCGGGGCGAATCACATTCGAAGGCGGGTCGTGGCCCGATGATATCAACCGTGGCAACATCAACGTGTTTGGCGATCACGTCAAACTGATCAACTGGGAAATCCACGACATCAACAAAGGGATCGGATTTTGGTCGCCCGCCGATGGCGGCGAGGTCTACGGATCGCTGATCTACAACAACGGTTGGTCCGGTCCGAGTTTCGAGCACGGACATGGAATCTATTCGCAGAACGAGGATTTCAATCGACGATTTGCGGATAACATCCTCTTTAATCAGTACCGGCACGGCGTCAAGATTTTTGGTTCTAGTTCGGCAAGTCTGAAAAACTATGTTTTGGAAGGAAACATTTCGTTCAATAACGGTGCCGCTTCAAGGGAAGGATTCGAAGGCTCTTGGCAATACTACATCGGTGGTGGGTCGCTGGCCGAAAACATCACCCTCAACCAGAACTACGCGTACGCAAGCAGACGTGCGATTCGAGATCCCGATGCGTACGATGTGGTAACGTTCTCGGCACAGCAATCCAACGGTGATCCGTTACCAGCGTGGCTCGATTTGAGTCGCAATGACGAGAACGAAGTTTACCTCAAAGGGACACCCTCGCCGGCAGACGTTGGCACGATCGAGATCGAATTGACCGCAACCGACATCGCTGGCGAATCGATCACGGAGGTATTCCAGCTGACCGTGGAACCGGTGAATCAGGCCCCCACGGTGATCGCGGACGTCGAAGATCTGTCGCTGCGTCGAAACGAAGGTATTTCGTTTGACGTCTCCGTTGCTTTCGATGACCCAGAGGATCGTCCAATGACGTATTCGCTTGCTCCGCAAGCGGGCGGCGTGATCCCAAGTTGGATCGGTATCGATGCTAACTCCGGGGTCATTTCGGGAGCGGCGGTGGAGCTTGGAACGATCGCGTTGGAGGTTTTTGCGATTGACGACGCGGGCAACTTTGTCTCAGATGTATTCACCCTTACCGTCAACAATGCGACGGTGGTCGAACTATTTCCGCTGAATCCGTTTGAACAAAAGCTTGATGGTCAATGGCAAGGTTCCACCGTCGCCTCGGACGGCAAGGTTTACTTCGCGTCGTCGACTCACGCGCACGATGCCGCTGGACTGTTCTTTCAATACGACCCGAGTACCGGTGAAGTCACACAGATAGGCCCCAACGTCAGTGCGATTTTAGGCGAAGATCCACACAATCAAGTACCGCAGGGAAAGCTGCACAGCCCGATCGTTGAAGCCAACGGATGGCTGTATACGTCCACGTTTGTGGGAAACTACTGGGACGAAGCTCTAAACGCATTTACAGGGGCGCATCTGTTCGGTTATGAGCTGGGAAGCACGGAATTGGGCACTCCGAACTTTATCGACTTCGGCATTCCAATCCCACGGTACTCTACCTATTCGGCCGTCGCGATTAGCCCAGACGGGCATTACCTATGGTCTATTGCATCGCCATGGGCCGCCGCCGACGCGGCTGTTTCGGGAGCACACTTGTTTCGGACCGAGATTGCCTCTGGCATCATGCAGGACTTCGGTGTACTCACGCCAGACATCAATGCGATCCAGGGCGGGTTTGCCATGCATGTCGACGCACGCGGCGACGCCTGGATCACCATGATCGGCGGCGTGGATCGCTTGTTCGTGGGGCGGGCGGCGAGCAGCACCATTGATGTGTATCCTGGCGCCCTGCCATCCATGACAAGCGCCGATGATCCCGACGCGTTGTCCGCTTACCAGGATGCCAGTTGGTGGCGGTGGGGGCAATCAATCGACGATGAACGATTCTTGTTCACGATTCATGACCGCTCGGCTCCGTTCGCAGCGCGGTCCGGTGGCTCGCTATGGGAATTCGACGCCAGCAAGACCACCGACGGCGACCTCGGCGATGCGTTCCGCGAGGTGGCTTGGATTGGGGGCAACAACCTGGGCATGACCTACGACGATGGAATCGTCTACTTCGTCCGCCGCAACGACGGTTCGCACGATCCCAAGATCAATGCGGTTCAAGGCAACGGTGAATACTGGTCCAACGCTTCGGACACCGGCGAACGACTGCATCTGTACAGCGTTCATGTTGACGATCCCGACAGCGTGATCACCGATTGGGGCCAAATTACCGATGCCGATGGTCGGATTCCTTGGCGAATCGAAAGCATTTCGGCCAACACGGCGACTGGGGAAGTCTATCTGACCGGCGACTGGGTGATGCTGGAAACCGATCCAAACTCGTGGCGTACGTTGCGGCATGACGGTGATACATCAACGACGTATACGTTGCACATTCGTGGCCAAGCATTCGCCGTGGCGCAGACGATTGCCAGTTCCAACGAACCGCCCCAGCTAAATGCCGAAATTGCTGATGCGACGATCGATGAAGACACCCCCTACATCTTGGACGTCGCTAACCACTTCAGTGATCCCGACGGCGACGCGTTGACCTATTCAATCAGCCGCGATGGGGGAGGCGTGTTGCCAAGTTGGATCTCGATCCATTCAAGCTCCGGCGTGATCAGCGGCACTCCGTCCAACGACGATGTCGGTACGCTCACGATCAGGGTAACCGGGACGGACCCTGGATTCGCAAGCGTTACCGATACGTTTGAATTGACAGTCAATAACACTAACGACGTACCCTTTGTGACCATCCCAATCCTGGATCGAGCGATTCCGGCGAATGACTCGCTGGACTATGACGTCTCGGATTCATTTGACGACGTGGACGACGGCGACTCACTAACGTACTCTGCCGCACTGCCCGATGAGCCGACACTGGAATTTGAGCCGATCGTTTCTGGATTGGATACTCCGGTGGTCGTGACGCATGCCGGCGACGAATCGGGCCGTCTGTTCGTCGTCGAAAAACGAGGCGTGATTCACATCGTCGAAAACGGATCCGTCTTGCCAACTCCGTTTCTCGACATTCGCTCGCAGGTCATATCCAGCAGTGACCGTGGGCTATTGGGGCTGGCTTTCCATCCCGATTACGCTACCGCGGGCGCACCGGGGGAAGGCCAATTCTTTGTCTACTACGTCGCGGCGGCGACGTTCGGCGGCGACTATGACGGCGTGCTCTCAGAGTTTGCTGTATCCGCGGACGATCCGGACATTGCAGATGCTGGTTCCGAAACGGTACGGCTGCGATTTGATCTGCCTGCGGGGCATATTGGCGGCGACCTCGCATTCGGCCCTGATGATCACATGCTCTATCTCAGCACCGGCGATGCAGCCTACGGCGGCAGCGGTGATCCCAATAATCACGCACAGGATCGGAATCTGCTGTTTGGCAAGGTCCTTCGTATTGATGTCGACGGCACCAACGGCCCGGACGGGACCTATGGCATTCCGGCGGACAATCCATTCGTCGGCGAATCCAATGTGCGTGAGGAAATCTATGCTCTCGGATTTCGCAACCCATATCGTTTTTCGATCGATGACGGACCGGATGGGACGGCGAGCCCCGATCGAATCTTTGTTGGCGACGTCGGAGAAAAGGCTTTCGAAGAAGTCAATCTGGTCGTCAGCGGAGGCAACTATGGCTGGCGAATCCGCGAAGGAACGCTGACGTTCACCACCAGCGACGCCGATCCAGGAAATCTGATCGATCCTATCGCCCAATACGTCAATCCTGACGTCGGCGTTTCGGTCATCGGCGGCCACGTCTATCGCGGCAGCGACACCCCCTCGCTAACCGGGCGTTATGTGTTTGCTGATCTAACCGGTCGTATCATGATTCTCGACGAAGCGGCTGGCGATTGGTTGCTGTCAGACCCCATCATTGTCGGTGGTAATCCGTTTTCGGAAATGATTGTCAGTATCGGAGCGGACCAGAGCGGTGAATTGTATGTCGCGACGCTATCGTCGATCTACAAAATCACCGCGAATCCGGTCCTGGACGATCGAAGTCTGCCGGCATGGTTATCGTTTGATCCGGCAACCGCAACGTTCACAGGCACACCCGACAATGGCGACATCGGTACCACGACGATCGAGGTCACCGGCACCGACTTGGCCGGCGAATCTGTTTCCGACACGTTTGATCTGACGGTCAATTTTGTGCCGCCGCAAGCCGACCTCGTTGTCACGATCAGCGATTCAAGCGATCCGGTGATCGTTGGCGAGAATCTTGTCTACACCGTTTCAGTCAGTAACGAAGGTCCGAAGATTGCCCAAGACGTGGTGCTGACCAACCACCTTCCCTCGGAGGTGCAGTTTGTTTCCGCAACGACGCCATGCGATGAATCGGCGGGCATTGTCAGTTGTGCTCTTGGCGATCTGATGGTGGGAGATGCTGAAACGTTTTATATCGAAGTCATACCCACGGTTGCGGGGCAACTGACAAACACCGCTAGCGCCGCGTCCAGCACTGCGGATCCAAACACGGATAATAATGCCATCAGCGAAACTACCGTTGTCGATCCATTGCGGGCCGATTTGTTTGTCACCATCCGTGATGACGCTGATCCTGTGCAGGAGGGGGATCACGTCGTTTACACATTGACGGTCACCAATGAAGGCCCTAATCACGCTGTCGGGACGGTGCTTACGACCACATTGCCGGCCTCGGTGACGTTTGTGTCATCATCATCGGACTGTTCGGATGACGGCGGCGAAATCACATGCAACATCGGCGATTTGGCCAGCGGGCAAACGGTCGATCTCCAAATCGAAATGGCGACGACCACTCCAGGTGAGATCAGCAATATTGCGACCGTCACGTCGGACACACTCGACCCGAATTCGACCAACAACGTCAACACCGAAACGACCCAGGTGGATGCGATCTTGGCCGATCTCGAGGTGACATTGGTCAACGAAGAAAGCCGAGTCGACCTCGGAGACAACATCACCTATCACGCGACGGTCACCAACAACGGACCATCCCCCGCAGAAAACGTTGTATTCACAAACACGCTTCCGACCGACGTCGCTTTCGTTTCCTCGACGCCCCTGTGTACCTACGCCACAGGAACCATCACATGCGAGCTTGGGGATCTGGAATCCGGTGAAACGGTCGATCTCGAGTTCATCGTTTCTGCTACCGAATCGGGCCAGCAAATAAGTACCGCGACTGTAACCGCAGACACCAGCGATCCAGATGCGTCAAACAACTCGATCAGCGAAGCGACGATGGTCGCTGGGCCTCCCGGATCGGCCGATATCGTTTTCGTGAGTTTTGAATCGAGTGGTCGCGTTGACAACATTCCCTATGATGACGAAGACATCCTGGCGTTTGATACCACCACGGGCAAATGGTCGTTGTATTTCGATGGCTCGCATATCGGCTTTGCAAACGTCGATGTCGATGCGTTTCATGTTGAGCCGGATGGCAATATCCTGCTCAGCTTCGATGGCAATAAAAGTATCAGCGGGTTTGGGCTGGTTCGTGATTCCGATATCTTGCGATTTCGTCCGACCGCTCACGGTGCGCTTACCGCAGGTAGCTTCGAGTGGTTCTTTGATGGATCCGATGTCGGGTTGGCACCCACCAGCGGCGATGTCGATTCCATTGGCTTTACTCCCGATGGGCGTTTGCTCGTCAGCTTGATCGGCAACTATTTGCTTTCGGACATCTCAGTGAGTGGCGACGATTTGCTGGTTTTCGATGGCGCTCAGTTTGGCGAGAACACCTCCGGCAATTGGTCTCTCTATACCGACGGTGCCGACGTCGGACTCGATGGAAACAATGTCAAAGGCGTATCGATGGATGCCACCAGCGGTGAGGTCCATGTCACCACCGCAAACGAGTTTTCAAACGGCACGATCACTTCTGGTAGCCGTGACATCCTGACGCTCTTGCCGCGAATCGACGCTCCCGGCTCGTACACGCTCAGCGAGTGGTTCGATGGCGTGACCAATCGAGTGGCCGAGGACCAGTCATTTGATGGTATCCAAGTCGGATCCTGGACCGGCAGCGAAGTGTTTGGACAAGAAGTGATCTACATGAGCCCCGCAAGTAATTTATACGCGGGCGGCTTCTACGTCGCCGACGAAGACATCGTCTATCACGACACGCGGACCGGCAGCTGGCAGCTGTTGTTTGATGGATCGGACGTTGGCATCACAACCGACGTTAACGCCTTTCATCTGCTCGATGACGGCAGCATGCTGATGAGTTTCAACACGACCACCGCCATTCCTGGCGTCGGCTCGGTGCTGGCACCGGACATTGTCCGCTTCATTCCTAGTTCAATCGGCGATCATACCGAAGGCGAATTCGAACTCTATTTTGACGGTTCCGATGTCGGGCTTACCACCTACTACGAAGACATCGATGCGATCAGCTTGGATCCCAGTGGTAATCTGATCATCAGCGTCAGTGGGCCTTATAGCGTCGATGGTGTCAGCGGCAGCGACGCGGATCTACTGAAGTTCAATGCCACCTCGTTGGGCTCGGAGACGGAAGGCAGTTGGCAAATGCATTTTGATGGATCGGACTTGGCCATGACGTCGTCTACCGAGGACATTACCGGGGTCTCGACACATCCGATCACCGGTCAGATCTACTTCACCACACTGGGCAACGTCGCGACAGGCACCTTCAGTGGCGCCGGCACTGATGTTCTCAATTGTATCGGCGGCAGCATTGGTGACGCCACCACGTGCGAGGTGTCAAACCTCTATTCCGCCGCCCCCAACGGATTTTCACAGTCGCTTGATGCGTTGCACGTGGCCATCCCATCCGATCTAAGCGGCGTCGATTTGGCCGTATCCGTTAGCGGCCCTGCGGAACCGGTTGTCGTTGGTGATCAGGTCCGCTTTACGTTGACGCTCACCAACCATGGTCCTGCGACGGCGGAAAACGTTGTCCTGAGTAATGCGTTGCCCTTGGATGCATCGTTTGTCAGTGCCTCACTAGGCTATACGCTCGACTCCGGTGCGCTGACCTTTGAACTGGGGGATGTTGA
Source organism: Rhodopirellula maiorica SM1 (assembly GCF_000346295.1). Classification (GTDB taxonomy): domain Bacteria; phylum Planctomycetota; class Planctomycetia; order Pirellulales; family Pirellulaceae; genus Novipirellula; species Novipirellula maiorica. The sequence continues at coordinate 21,414 of NZ_ANOG01000999.1, forward strand.
CGCCGGCGAAAGTCTGCCACTAGAGGTCATTGTCGCGACATCGCAGCCAACAACGCTGGTCAACACCGCTAGTGTTGATAGCGACAGCGAGGATCGAGTTGCCGCGAATGACACTCGCACCGCCACCGCCGTGGTCAATCCCGTTCTCGCTGATCTGGTCGTCACGCAGTCCGATGGGGCCGACCCCGTCACCGCCGGTGACTCGATCACGTACCAAGTCGCAATCCGCAACATCGGTCCTCAACCGGCTGCCGATGTTGTCGTGACCAACACCCTTCCTGAAAACGTCGAATTGGTCTCGACGTCGCTGCCCTATTCGTTGTCTGGTCGGATTCTTACCTACCAGCTTGGCGATATCGACTCCGGGACACTTCGCAACATCGATATCGAGGTCCGAACGACCACGACCGGCACGCTAACAAACTCGGTCCAGGTATCCTCGAGCACCGTTGACCCTGACACCGAAAACAACGACTCGCAGGAAACCACCGAGGTGAATCCGCCGCAAGCCGATCTGCGGGTCACCCTTGACCACTCGGCGGATCCTGTCATCGTCGGTGACAGCTACCGCTACGACTTGACCGTGACCAATCTTGGCCCCGAACCCGCGACCAACGTTGTTCTAAGTAACGCCTTGCCCGCCGGAACCCAATTTGTCTCGGCCACCTTCCAGCGG
>NZ_ANOG01001000.1 GCF_000346295.1 Rhodopirellula maiorica SM1
AAGAACGAGCCCGGGTCCGATGTTCGCCCCAAACCTTGACGCTATGGGCGGTCGACATCCCCAGCATCGGCCCGTGCGTCAGCCGAATCGGGTCGCGTTCCGCCAACGCCACCGAAGTGTCTAATCCAGCTAGTATGAGTGCGATCAACCACAGCAAAGAAAGAGAACGTAGCATGGTGTCTAGTGATGCGGGTTAAAGAGGAGGGAAAAGATCCAATCGGTTCCCACCATCATAATCGCCCACACCGCTGACCGTGCGTTCGGTAGACCACGCTCCCTGGCGTCAACTAATTTGACATCCAACTCGCTCGCGGAGAGCCAAAGTGGACGCACTAACAGACTACGCAAACAAGTGGTCATAAACCTGTTTGGCAATCGCGTGTTCTTCGTCGGTCGCCACCACCAACGTCCGCACCGTGGCGGTGGGATCCGTCAAATCCACAATCACTTGATTGGCGCGTAGCGATTCGTTGACTTGGTCATCGATCACGATTCCCAAATGCGCCAGCGGGGCCGTGATCAGTTTGCGTATTTCGGCAGCATTCTCGCCGACGCCCGCTGTAAAAATCAGAACATCGAGTCCGCCCAGGATTGCAAAATAGCCACCGATGTATTTTAAAATTCGGTGGATGTAAATCTCAATCGCCAGCGACGCTGCTGCATCTCCTTGGCGCCGCCGAGACAGGACCGTTCGCATATCTACATCGCCGCACAACCCCAGCAATCCGCTCTGCTTATTTAGTAACGTATCGATTTCATCAACCGACATCCCCGTTTGACGCATCAGGTACAGCGGCACGGAGGCGTCGATGTCGCCGGTCCGCGACGCCATGACCAAACCTTCTAGCGGAGTCATCCCCATTGACGTATCGATCGCAACACCATCGATCGACGCGGTGACGCTGGCGCCGCCTCCGAGATGCAGCGAAATGACACGACGTTGCTCGGGTGCCGCATCAAGGAAATTCAACGCTTGTTCGGTAACGTAACGATGCGATGTACCGTGTGCCCCATAGCGCCGCACCCCATGATCGCTGTAAGCCCACGTGGCGATCGCGTAACGGTATGCTTTGGGGGGCAAGTTGGAAAAGTAGGCCGTGTCAAAAACCAAGACTTGCGGGATGGACAGTTCTAGCGCGGTCATCGCCTCGATGACCGTCCTTGCCGGCGGATTATGCAGCGGCGCAAGCGTATCGAGCTTGGCCAGATCCATCAGCACTTTGTCATTGACGATCGTGGGTGCAGCAAAGCGATCGCCCCCTTGCACGACGCGGTGACCGATCGCAGCCAGAGCAAAGTCTTTGTGCCGATCCAACGCAATCCGAGCCGCCGTCAAATGATCCGTCGCATCGCCACCGATTTGCCCGATGCGATCGACAAGCCCCTCGGTCACTCGGCTTCCAGTCGCCAAATCGATACAGGCGTATTTCAGCGTGGTGCTGCCAACATTAAAGACAAGGATGTTCATGAGTCCTGAGCCTGAATCGCGGTGATGGCAACAGTATTGACAATATCGGCCACAGTACAGCCACGCGACAAATCGTTGACCGGTTTTCGCAAACCTTGCAGCACGGGACCGATGGCGACCGCGCCGGCCGATCGCTGGACCGCTTTGTACGTGTTATTGCCGGTATTGAGGTCAGGAAAAATGAAGACGGTCGCGCGTCCCGCCACGGCGCTGCTGGGCATTTTGGTGGCCGCGACAGCCGGATCGATCGCCGCGTCGTATTGCAGCGGACCTTCGACCAGCAGTTCCGGACGCTTGCGTTTTAGAATCGCCGTCGCTTCACGAACACGTTCAACGTCTTCGCCATGCCCACTTTCCCCAGTCGAGTACGAGAGCATCGCCACCCTCGGCTCGATACCAAATTGTAGCGCCGTGTCGGCACTGCTCGACGCGATTTCAGCAAGTTGATCCGCAGTCGGATTGGCAATCACCGCGCAGTCGCCGTACACCAATACGTCATGCTTTAGGCACATCAAAAAGACACTGCTGACACAACCGACGCCTTCACGCGTCTTGATAAATTCAAACGCGGGGCGAATGGTGTTTGCCGTCGTGTGGATCGATCCCGAGACCATGCCGCCGGCAAGCCCCTTTTCGACCATCATCGTGCCAAAATAGCTGACTTCGAGCATCCGATCGCTCGCGACGTCCATCGTGGCCCCTTTGTGTTTCCGCATCGCGTAGTAATCGTTGATAAAGGACTCGCGAAGCGGCGAACTCTTGGGATCGATGATCTCCACGCCCGCTTCGGGAATCGCAACTCCCACATGACTTGCCGCGGCGCGAATCGCCACGGGATCTCCCAACAAAACAATATCCGCCACATCACGGCGACGGAGCACATCGACCGCTTGCAAAATGCGAGGTTCACTCCCCTCGGGCAACACGATGCGAACTCGTTTCTCTCGGGCCCGTTGGATCAACGAGTATTCGAACAACATCGGGGTGACACGGTGCGTATCAGGCGCCTGCAATCGGGTG
>NZ_ANOG01001001.1 GCF_000346295.1 Rhodopirellula maiorica SM1
CTGTAATGGAGGATCTTCGTCCACTGGTCAACATGCGCTTGAAACTGCGTGTGATTTCGGCGATGGTTGCCCCCAACAGTTGGGTGACGCGATGCGTTATGCGTTGCTGGCCCCCGGAAAACGGTTGCGACCAGCCTTGGTGTTGATGGCGTGCGAAGCGTGTGGCGGCAAAATCGAGGACGCGTTGCCGGCAGCAGTTGCCGTCGAAATGATTCACGCCTACTCGCTGGTTCACGACGATTTGCCTGCCATGGATGACGATGATTTGCGTCGCGGCCGGCCCACAGTTCACATTCAATTTGACGAGGCTACTGCGATTTTGGTCGGCGATGCTCTACAGGCCGAAGCGTTTCGCCATCTCAGCGAGGGTATCCCCGATCCGTCGCGTGCGATCGCAGCGATCCGTGTGCTCGCCTCCGCCGCCGGTGCATGCCACTTAGTGGGTGGCCAATCCGACGATTTGTCCGCCGAACGCGACCAAGCGGCGTGGGTCGAAGCGAACCAAAATTCATCAGCGGCCGTTGCCCCTTTGCGAACCGTCGAGCATCTCGAATCGATTCACCGTCGGAAAACCGGCGCCTTGTTCTCGGCATCACTTGCGATGGGTGCGATCGTGGCCGCAGCGGACGAGAAGTCCAAAACGGTGTTGTCCGACTACGCGGCGGATTTGGGCTTGGCGTTCCAAGTCGTCGACGATTTGCTAGATTTCACCGCCGACGAACAAGAACTAGGCAAACGCACCGGAAAAGATGTGGATCGAGGCAAACTGACTTACCCCGGTCTACTAGGCATCGAAGTGGCCCGCGAAAAAGCCAAACAACTCGTCAGCTCGGCACGCCAACATGCCACCTATTTCGGCGAAGCCGGCTGGCGGTTAACCCGTCTGGCTGACTTTGTTTATGAACGAACTCAATGATGCATCAATACGCGATCGTCGTGAGACGATGAATACGGAAGGCAGGTAGACAGAATTAATTCAAACAATTGGCCGTTTTGACCAACGGGATGTTACCGAATGATTCCTGGCTACCTGCTAAACATGACCCAAATAACGACACAACCGAAGAGACAAGGATGAATCGCACGCCCTGTGCTGCGATCGATCGGACTCCTGTTTGACAAACGATGGATGTGAAAATCGATCCGTTTGACAAATGACCTGTGTGACAACCGAGTGGATAAAAAATGAGTGAACCTGAACCGACGACTGCCCAACCTTGCAACCATCCCCTGCTTTCGAGCTTGCCGGATGCGAGCCCGCTCAAGTCGATGTCACGCGATCAATTGCAGGATGTGGCTGGCGAGATTCGTGATGTCCTGTGCAATCTGTTGGCGACACGAACGGCCCACTTTGCTTCGAACCTAGGCGTGGTCGAATTGTGCATCGCGCTGCACTGTGAATTTGATTTCCGCCACGACCGTCTGATTTGGGATACGGGGCATCAGATTTATCCGCACAAATTGGTGACCGGCCGCTATCACGATTTCCCTTCGATTCGCACACGTGGCGGGTTGATGGGGTATCCGAACCCTGACGAAAGCGAGTACGACTTGTTCATGACCGGTCACGCCGGCTGCAGCGTCAGCACCGCCGTCGGTCTCCGCAGCGGCGACGTGCTCTCGGGCAACGCCGACCGCCGTACGGTCGCCGTGATTGGCGACGGTGCCTTTCCAAGCGGCATTGTATTCGAAGCAATGAATAACGCCGGAGAATTGGAAGACGATCTGACGATCATTTTGAACGACAACAAAATGTCGATCTGTCCCCGTGTCGGTTCGGTTGCCACCTACCTCGACCGTCTTCGCTCGAATCCCTATTACACCGGTTTGAAGCACGAGGTCACGCGACTGCTCGATCATGTGCCGATGTTTGGCGATCCTACCGAACGTCTGCTGGCGCAGATGAAAGAAGGAGTCAAAGCCGGTTTGTTGGGCGGGATGTTGTTCGAAGAATTGAATATCCGTTACGTCGGCCCGATCGATGGTCACGACATCCCGATGATGCGAAAATATTTGGCGATGGTCCGTGAAATGAAGGGCCCTGTGCTACTGCACGTCGTGACCGAAAAAGGCATGGTTATAAACC
>NZ_ANOG01001002.1 GCF_000346295.1 Rhodopirellula maiorica SM1
CGAAGGCCAGGGCCTGACAGCGGTCGAGAAAATTTTCAACAAGAATGCCGTCGGCAACACTCCCGGCAAGGTGCTGCATGCCGGGTCGGATGTGCGTGTCGAAGTCAACATCGTTGGCTCTCAGGACACCACCGGGCTGATGACGTCGCAGGAATTGGAAATGATGGCGGCGACGTCGATTTCGCCGATCGTCGATGGCGCCTATCAGTCCGGCTGTCACACCGCTTCGGTCTGGGACAAGAAAGCCCAAGAGAACATTCCGAAGTTGATGAAGTTCATGAACGACTTTGGTTTGATCACCGCCCGGGATCCCAAGGGCGTCTATCACGCGATGACCGATGTGATCCACAAGGTGCTCAACGATATCACCGTCGATGATTGGGCGATCATCATCGGTGGTGACTCCCATACTCGGATGTCAAAGGGCGTTGCCTTTGGTGCCGACTCGGGAACCGTCGCCCTCGCGTTGGCGACGGGCGAAGCATCGATGCCGATTCCTGAATCGGTGAAGGTGACATTCACGGGCAAAATGCAGGATCACATCGACTTCCGCGACGTCGTTCATTCGACGCAGGCTCAAATGCTGAGCAAGTTTGGCGGCGAAAACGTGTTCCAAGGCCGCGTGATCGAAGTGCATATTGGAACGCTCGCTGCGGACCAAGCGTTCACCTTTACGGATTGGACGGCCGAAATGAAAGCCAAGGCGTCGATCTGCATATCGCAAGACGACACGCTGATCGAGTCGCTGGAGATCGCGAAGAGCCGAATCCAGATCATGATCGATAAAGGCATGGACAATGAGAAACAGGTGCTTCAAGGTTTGATCGATCGCGCCGACAATCGAATTGCAGAAATCAAATCGGGCGAGAAGCCCGCCTTGGCTCCCGATCCCAACGCAAAATACTTCGCTGAGCTAGAAGTTGACTTGAGTCTGATCGACGAGCCGATGATTGCCGATCCGGACGTCAACAACGATGACGTCTCGAAACGTTACACGCACGATACAATCAGAGACCTGACCTTCTACGATGGACAGAAGCACGTCGATCTCGGCTTTGTAGGTTCCTGCATGGTCCACAAGGGAGACCTGAAGATCGTTTCTCAGATGCTGAAGAATCTCGAGTCCGAACAAGGGACGGTGCAATTCAAAGCCCCTCTCGTCGTCGCGGCTCCGACCTACAACATCATTGACGAGTTGAAGGAAGAAGGAGACTGGGATGTGCTGCAAAAGTATTCCGGTTTCGAGTTCAACGACTTGCTTCCCAAGCAGAAGGCCCGCACGGAGTACGAGAACATGATGTATCTCGAACGTCCGGGCTGCAATCTCTGCATGGGCAACCAGGAAAAGGCCGCCAAGGGCGACACCGTCTTGGCGACCTCCACTCGGTTGTTCCAAGGACGCGTGGTCGCGGACTCTGAACGCAAGAAGGGGGAGTCATTGTTGGCATCAACACCCGTCGTGGTGCTCGCAGCGATCTTGGGGCGAACTCCGACGATCGAAGAGTACAAGTCGGCCGTCGTTGGTATCAAACTCACGAAGTTCGCACCGCCCACCGATGAAATGACCGCGGGTAGCCCACCCGATCTGGTTTCCTTCTAGGTACCGCGGATTGCCCTGGGCTGTCAAGGATTTGAGCTCATCTGAATTTCACCTTCCCGCGTCGCGGGAGGGGCGGATGCGGTAGCGGCCGTGAACGGCGTCGTGTTGCCTGCTAGCGACAAATCGACTTGATCGACCGAGACATTCAAGACACTAATCATTGAACCTAGCACTGAACTTTTTATGACGCACTACGATATTTTCAACGGTGACGCCGATGGCATCTGTGCGCTTCACCAATTGCGGCTTGCCGATCCACAACCCAGCCGGTTGGTAACGGGCGTCAAACGCGACATCAATTTGCTAAAACGTGTGTCTGCCGATGCAGGGGATCAGCTCACGGTGCTGGATATATCG
>NZ_ANOG01001003.1 GCF_000346295.1 Rhodopirellula maiorica SM1
GTCGTTGGCGACGCAGCATCGACTCGTACGCCGCGTCTTGAATCAATGCATGCTTGAATTGAAAAGTGCAATCGGGCAGCCTGCCCCGTCGATACAGGATCTCGGCCTCGGTCAAAATCCCTAATTCGCGTTTCAGCGTCACCTCGTCCAATTCAGCAACGGCACGAATCATTTCGTAAGAAAATTCGCGTCCGATGGTGGCAGCCAAACGCACAAATCCTTGATCGCCGCCTGCCCGATCCAACCGAGCCGTCAACAAGTCCTGTAGCGACGACGGGATTTCTTCGCTGTTGCGAGCCGACAACAATGATGATCCATGCGACTCGGTGTTGTGTTCATCGCCTGCCATATCGGAATCGGCCAACATTTTGGCATACTCTTCGACAAACAACGGGATGCCGTCGGTTCGCTGGATGATGCGAGCGATGGTGCCTTTGGCGATATATCCGTCGCCCATCCGTGAGCGAATAATCTGAGTGGCTTGCGCGCGGGTCAATCGGTTCAGTGCGATCTGACTTTGATGTGCCCGACTGGTCCACGGAGTCGTGAACTCCGGCCTAAACGTTTGCAGACACAAGCAGGGCACGTCCATCGGTTGATCCGCGATCCGCGACAAGATCTCCAGTGTCGATGGGTCAATCCAATGTAAATCTTCGACAATGAACAACAACGGTTGTTGCTCGGACAGACACGTGACCCAGTTTAGGATGACGGTGACGGTCAACTCTTTCTTTTTCGACGACGCCATCGTGAGTGGTCCCAATTTGGGATCTGCCGGCAGCGACAGCAATTCCAACAGAATCGGCAACGAGTCCGACCGCGACATCCCAATCGATTGCAGATGTTCGTCGACACAAAGCCGTCGTGCCTCACCACTCGAGTCGGGATCAAGATCCAACCACCGAATTAATGATTCCTTGACAGGCTGAAACGCGCTGGCGGCATGATAAGGCGAACAATTCCATTCCAGAATCGGAGCTCGTCCGTTTGCCGATTTATTTTTGGCAGCGAATTGTTGGGACACGTGTTCGCGGATGATCTGAATTAAACGGGATTTACCCAGGCCTGCTTCGCCGATCAATGCAACCAGTTGCCCAACGCCTTCGGACGTTAATTCCCAGCGATCGATCAACATACTGACTTCTTGGTCGCGTCCCACTAGCGGCGTTTGTTGCACTTCGTCGGCGGTCTTGTCGGACATCGTCGTCGCACGCCGCCCGCGTACTCGATACAGTGCCGTGGGCTCATCGTTTCGCAGACCACAAGTAGCCGCGAGCCGTTCGGTATCGAAATGATGTCCCACCAATCGCAAGGTGTCTTCGCTAACGACGACCTCGTTGGGTTCTGTTTCGCGATCGATTTTGGAAACCAACGAAAAAACGTCCCCCACCAAGTTTTGTGCATCGCCGCCCATGACAACGATCATTCCACTGTGAATCGATAGCCACAGGTCCAAATGCATGTTCGCACGACCGTGATCGTTTCCCTGCGGACTGAGAAATTGGTCTCTCAGATCCACTGCCATATCGGTGGCGCGCCGCGGCGCGTCTTCGTAACTGAGTGGATATCCAAAACAGACCGAAAACTCTTGACCTCCGCGGTACAAAATATTACCGCCGTAGCCATTCGCTTTTTCGCTGACTGCGTTCTGCAATTGATTGAGCATTTCGATTTGATCGTCGGGGTCGCTCCCGACGGAACCTTGGCTCTGTGCCACGGCACTGATTCGTAGAACCGTGACATGCCGGCGGCCCGAGACCGTGGAACCGGATCCCTGTGATCCCGCCGTCGAGTCGTCGCTGTCTGGCGATTTGCTCGAGGGGCTGTCGGCAAGGGGAATCGTGCTTTCGTTGGTCGGATCCATGCCCACAGGATGGACCGGACTGGCATGTTCCAGTGGCCGCGTCGGGGTGGAATTGTTGCCCTCGTATTCCGAATAGAAATCGTCCGACGAATCCACCTGGATTGACGAACTCAAGAAATGGTTCAGACGATCGGCCAAATCTTGTCCGGTCGAATAGCGTTTAGAGATTGTCCGTGACATCGCACGCAGACAGATTCGCTGCAGTGTTTCAGGTACGTCCGGCGACAATTGCCGGAGCGGCTGCGGATCGTCCTGCAAGATTTGCCGCCGAATCTCGTGTTTGTTCGCGCTACGAAACGGAACACGGCCCGTCAAAAGTTGGTACATCAACACACCCAACGCATAGATATCGGTGCGTCCGTCGATACGATGTGCCTGGCCTTCGACCTGTTCGGGCGCCATGTACTGGACCGTTCCCATAATGTCGCCGATTTGGCTGCCATCGTTGTCCTCGGCAATCGCCAAGCCAAAATCGACCAGCACCGGACCGCGATCTTTGGTCATGATCACGTTCCCCGGTTTGACGTCGCGGTGAACGACCATCTGCGTATGCGCGTGGCCAAGTGCCAACGCCAAGTCCGCAATCAATTTCGCAGCTTCAACGTGGCTAAGCTTATGCGAGCTGATGTACTCGAAGAGCGTCGGGCCTTCTAGATATTCGGTGACGATGTAGACTTTGCCGTTTTGCACTCCTACATCGAACACCGAAACGATTCCCGGATGTTGCAACTTGGCTAGACTGAGCGCTTCGTCAAGGTACTTCTGCGTCCTTTCGGCACTGCCCTTTTCCGCGCGTGGTTTGGGGACTTTGATTGCAATTTTGCGTTTTAATGTCGGGTCATAGCCTTCGTAAACCCAACCAAATGTGCCTTCGCCGATCATACGAATCGTGCGATAGCGATCGCCAAACGTCATCGCCGTTTTATGCGTCGTGTCGTGTTCGGTAGGCTCCATCGCAAGTTCTTTTTATTGACGTTTACGGAAACCGGCAGATAGCGATTGCTAATTGTTTGCCGTTGTTTCCGGTTCGCTCGCTCTGCGTCCTGCTTTGATAAACGATTCAGGAACCGGTCCCGCCGGGCCCATCGTTTTCAGATATTCCAGTATCTGCATGCGTTCTTCGTGCGACAATCGTGGACCGATCACGCCATTGCCCAGCGGCAATGCGTCAAAGGCGTGTCCTGTGTTCAAGTTCCCCTCGACTCGCGTGTCGAACAGGAACGCCCCGGGAACCTGTTCGTTTTTGTACCCCAAATGAACCGCATCGTATTGCCGCGTTCCTACGTAAAAGGTTTGATCACGCTGTTCAGGTGGGCACAGCAATTGATAGATCGTGCGCACTGAACCGTTATGCAAATAGGGAGGCGACGCCCAAATACCGTTCAGCGGGCGCGGACGATATTCGAGGGGGTTTCTTGCCCCTGGGTTTCGATAACCACTATAACGCTCGCGTTGCTCTGCCGACCACCCCTGACGGTCATAGTGGCGTTGGGCAATCGCGACCGTGACTCGCTGAAGCGCCTCGCCCACCGACAACACAGTTGCGGGGTATTCAGTCGTCGCTTCGCCATCGGCCGGCGTGTACCAACCTTTGTTTTCCCACTGTTGGTTCTTGTATAGACCTTTGGCAACCGACGGCAGCACCGATTTTCCCGTGTTCACGTATCGAGAAAAGAAGTTTGTTGCCTGTCCCGGGTCGGTACCTACCTTACCGATATTAACACCTTGTAAATTTAGGAAACGAGCCCGCTTGCTTGGTGGTTTCCATTGCCATGTCATCGAATACGCGTCGTTGGCCACCCAATTTTGATCCTCCCAAATCTCGTCGCTGTCCAATGCCGGCAAATGGCACGCTTGGCAAAGGTCGCGATACAGAGCCGCACCGGCCGCCGCTTTGGTCGGATTGACCGCTCCCATCACCTCCTGTGGCCACTGCGGCGATTGCAACCCTTGCAGCGGCGCGTCGCCAGCTAACAACGTCTCGATCTTGTGCAGCCCATCGATATCGACCGTCGAGTCTAAAAAACGCTCCGAACGCGGATCCAAATTCACTCGCGCCCGCACGCCAATCGCTTCTCCGATATTGCGGACCATCGGTTGTTCGACCGAACCGTTGTACTGGGCCCAGTCGAACCAAGGCGAATCCCAGAGCGGTGGGAATCGAACCGGGGCACTGCCGATCTGCAAATTGTCGTTGTCCAATTGAGTGCCAAACACAAAATTGGCGATCTTGGCCAACGCGTCCGTGCGGCCATAGCCACCATCGTACCCATCGTAGATCTCGCGAGACGCATTGGCTTCTTTTTCAGCCAGTCCTTGCTGCAAGACACGATTGACGCTTTCTTTCAGCTCGGCATACTCGTCCGGCGAGTGGTCATCGCCCAACACACGGTCGGCAAAGCGATTGAATCGAAGTGGGTTTTTGATCGTTAACAGAAACGCTGCACCCACCGCGTTTTGAAATTGTTCTAAATCGATCAGCCCCGCGGCACCGTCGATTCGCAGATGATGGTCCGCATAATGAATTTCACCGGTGTGGCAGGCCGCGCAGGTCAGCCCAACCACTCGCTGTTTGGATCCATCGTGAGGCATCGTGACTTCGCTGACGGCGAACCCGACGGGCAGATTAAACGAATTGTGCTCGTCGTTTTGGACGTCTTTTAAGAAACCGAATCGAGCCAAATAGTCTTGGTCGGACATCAGCCCTACGCGGCCCACAAATTTGATAGTCGGTTGTTCTAACGCCATGAACCAATCGGCGTTCATCAGCACCGTGCCTTGCGACGCGTGGTAAAACTCGTCGCGTTTTTCCGCGGACCAATTCTGTTTCAAGTAAGTTACCGGCGCATCGATGGTCGGTGGCGGCGATAAGATCCGAAAACAGAAAGGTTTCAGCACCGTAAACAACACGCCTGCGATCGCCACGGTGATGATGCCGCCGACCACTGGTGCGGTTCCAATCAATCGAGGTTGCTTGGATGATTCAGCGGATGTGTCCGAGGCGGCGTCGCCCTGATTCTGCTTCGCCTGCATCCTGCGTTTGATCGCGTCGCCTTGGATCACATGCTCGATCGTCAACCCGATTAACAGCATCATACCGCCTAGCTGAGCTTGGTCATGCCGCACCAAATACAGCCACGCAATTCCACCGAGTGTCTCCAGCACCGTGATCACCGTCGCTTGCCGTGAAGCAACAAAATTCAGCCAACTGGTCTGCGATAACAAGCCGAGTTCGATGCTGTGTTCAATTTGTTCGCCCACGAACAGGACCAAGAATGCGGCTGTCCAACCAAAGTAATGCTGAGCAAACACGAATGCGACCCAGACCGTGATCTCGCTCAAGCAAATCAGCAGCAATCCGATCAGCTTCTGCCACCACGGTTTGTGGTCCGCGGCGATGCCAACACTGCCACCAAAGTTTTCTTTGACCCAGTAGAGCACCGCGACTCGCTCGACCAAAAATCCGGCCCACAGCACGAGGGTTGCCCATAGGTAAGAAGACTGGTCAAAAAGCTTGAGCCAATAGTACAGAGCAATAAATTCACCGGCCGTCGCAATGACAAAGGGCAGGCGCGCTTTCAGGGTCTGCCGAATCGAATCGAACATGCTAGTACTCTAAAACTTTCTGATTGATTGAAAAGCTATTCAGTGCCCCCCTGTTCATTAGCCCCGAGTGTAGTTGCTCGCTGGGCACCCATGATTTGCAACGGCGTTTCTCAGCAAAAAAGATGTCAAACTCACGTTGAAACCGCTGCAAACCGAAATCGGTCGCTGCATATCTGTACATCGCGGGGGCGTTCGACGGGTGTCCCCCGGATTGTGGCTAGGCGAAAGCGGAGGTGCGAAGGTGCTGCCGGAGCTTGGCAAGATGGTTGTTGAGGTGGATCGCGCCGGCCCGGAAGGGCCACCGTACTTTCGCTGCACGCCGGTCCGGAAGGGCCACCGTACTTTCGTGGCGCGCCGGTTCGGAAGGGGCGCCGTACTATCGTTGCACGCCGGTTCGGAAGGGCCACCGTACCTTCGTCGCGCGCTGGCCCGGAAGGGGCGCCGTACCTGCGTCGCACAACGCCCGGGAAAGGGCCGGCGTAGAACGTCAAAAGGGGCAGTCGTACTAACGGAACGGACCTCGTACAACGATCCAGAAGGTTTTCAGATAGGCTATTAACCTGCTTCTGTGTGGGATTGCGGAACAAAACCAGTTATTATTGATGCTGGACGTGTCGATACGTCTTGAAATTGAGGCAGCCAGATTGGCTCTGATCAAACTGTTGCTCCGCTTTTCCCACCGCATGATTCACGCTATCTCACCCACAGGAATTCACTTGATGACCACCCCTCGCACCCCCAATCGCCGTCGATTTTTGCAAACCGTCGCTGCGGCTGGGACCGCTACCGCACTGATTCCTTCACCCCGCAACGTATTTGCCAACGAGTCACCCAACAGCCGTCCCGTGTTTGCCACCATCGGGCTTCGCAACCAAGGTTGGGCGATTACCAGCAAGTCGTTCAAATTTGCCGACTTTGCTGCCTTGGCGGATGTCGATGCTAATGTCCTCGGCGCCAACGTCGAGAAAGTTCAAAAGCATCAAGGCAAGAAACCGGATGCCTACAACGACTACCGCAAGGTCTTGGACCGCAAAGACATCGACGCTGTGATGATCGCCACGCCGGACCATTGGCACACGAAAATCTCGGTCGAAGCGATGTACGCCGGCAAAGACGTTTACTGTGAAAAACCGCTGACGCTGACGATCGCCGAAGGCAAATTGATCGAAAAGGTCGTCAAAGAGACCGGCCGCGTGTTTCAAGTCGGCACGATGCAGCGATCCGAATCGAGCCAACGTTTCTTGCAAGCGATTGCGTTGGTGAAAAACGGCCGCATCGGTACGGTCAAAAAGGTGACCTGCGGGATTAACGGCATGACGGCTTCGCCGGTCATTCCAGTTGCTCCGGTTCCGAAAGAACTTGACTGGGATCTTTGGCTCGGGCCGGCACCGAAAGTCGATTACCGAGCACTGCCCGAGATCCGTAAAGGATACGGCGGTGGCGTTCCGCTATACAGCAATTGTCACTACGCGTTCCGAAACTGGCACGAATATTCCGGTGGCAAACTGACCGATTGGGGCGCCCACCACGTTGATATCGCCTGTTGGGCGCTGGGCGCTAGTGATACCGGGCCGAGCAAGGTGTCGCCGCTCGAATATTCGTTGCCAGTCGAATACAAGGATGGTCATCCCGTTGTCAACGACCAGTACAACGTGGCCACGCAGTTCAAAATCCGCGTCGACATGCCAAACGATGTCGAGATGTTTATCAACAGCGAAGGTGATAACGGAATCCTGTTCGAAGGCACCGAAGGACGCTTCTTTGTCAATCGCGGCAAAATTGTCGGCAAACCCGTCGAAGACCTCAAGAGCAATCCTCTTCCCGAAGGAGCGATCGAAGAGGTGTACGGTGGACCGGTCAGCGCGAACCATACCGCTAACTTTATTGAAGCGATGGAATCACGCAAGCAACCGATTTCCGATGTCTGGTCGCACAACCGCATGTTGGAAATCTGCCATCTCTCGAACATCGCCATGCGACTCGATCGCGATCTGAGCTGGGATCCTGAAAAGCGAGAAATCGTGGGTGATCCCCAAGCCAATTCGTTCCTGTCTCGCGAAAACCGCAAGGGCTACGAAATCGACATGTAATCCGCTGCTAGCGGCTATACGAACCATCGCGAAACGCGAGCCATCCAGCAACAGGGACTATGCCTGTACAGGACGGCTCGCGTTTTTTTCTGCTAAAGAACCGTTCGGCAACAAGTTCGTCGTTAGCCGTAGTGGACGAGGCCACGAGTCCCGACATCCCACCGTAGAGCTCGTGTCCTTTCGACAACATGTAAAACGCCGAAGTTTTCCCCCCACGTTTGCTGCTGCGGATCAACGGTGTGAGCGATCCCATCTTCCCAATCGCAGCGGCACACCAGGGGCTGGCGGCTAAGTCTATACAATGCCAGGCAAACCCCAGTGAATCGCCGCTGACTCCTTTGACGCGAGGCATGCGTCGTCCAACAACAAGACGCTCGAATTTCTAGAGCAACATTTTGGTTCGACAGCAACGCTACACTCGCGGCGAAACGTTTATACTGAACGTCGATTCCGACTGCCCTCAAGCCCCTCCATCGCCGAAAGATTTCGGTCCCTCCACAAGTACATCATGTCTGAAAAAACGAACACGGTCGCACCGGCGACTTACGCTCACGGTTTCGCGCGCCGCCGCTTCCTGGAATTCTGTGGCCTCGGAGCCGCTTCGACATTCTATCCACATATTACGGCTGCATCGGATGCCGTTCGCTTTGATGATTCGCTTGACGTGGATGTTGTCATCATCGGCGGAGGTCTCGGTGGTTGTGCCGCCGCACTGGCCGCTACACGCATGGGAAAACGCGTGCTGTTGACCGAACCGACGGACTGGATCGGCGGACAACTCAGCCAACAAGGGGTACCGCCCGACGAACACGCCCACATCGAAACGCATGGAAGCACCGCAAGTTACCGTCAATTTCGCGAGCAGGTTCGCGACTACTACCGCGATCACTATCCGTTGACCGAAGCGGCCAAGCGCAATCCGCGACTCAATCCCGGCAATGGCAACGTGTCGCGACTGTGTCATGAACCGCGAGTCGCCGTCGCTGTGCTGGATGCCATGTTGGCCCCAGCGGTTAGCGCCAAGCGATTGACGGTGCTGCTAAATACAAAACCGATCCATGCCGACGTGGATGGCGATCGGGTGCGATCGGTCACTCTGGTCACCGACCAGGGAGAGAAGATTCACGTTTCGGCACCCTACTTTATCGACGCCAGCGAACAAGGCGACCTGCTGCCGCTAACCAACACCGAGTACGTCACCGGAGCCGAATCCCGACACGAGACCGGAGAATCGCACGCTCCTGAAAACGCCGAACCCGATAACATTCAAGCATTCACGTGGTGTTTTGCGATCGACCATATTGAGGGTGCGGATCACACGATCGATAAACCCGATCAATACGATTTCTGGAAGGACTACACGCCGGAATTGACCCCGCCTTGGCCAGGAAAATTGCTGTCGCTGAAATATTCGAAACCGAACACTCTGAAACCTCACGACTTGGCCTTTGTGCCGCCGACCAAAAACTCGCCACCGCCCAAGACCAAGGCACTGAATCTGTGGCTGTACCGCCGCATTATCGATCCGGCAAACTTTCTGGCGGGCACTTACGACAGCGGGGTGACGATCGTCAATTGGCCCCAAAATGATTACATGCTTGGGAATTTGATGACTGGCAATGAAACGGAAATTGCCAAACATCTGCAAGGCGCTCGGCAATTGAGTTTGTCGCTGCTGTATTGGTTGCAAACCGAAGCGCCGCGTCCGGACGGTGGCGTGGGATGGAAAGGGCTTCGTTTGCGGAACGACATCATGGGCACCGCCGACGGACTGGCAAAATACCCTTACATCCGCGAATCGCGGCGTATCCAGGCCGAGTTCACGATCCTCGAGCAGCATCTCTCTAGAGCGGATCGGCAAGCAGTCGTCAAAAATTCCACGTCCCCACTCACGGCGGCTCCATTTCACGACACCGTTGGCATTGGGTACTACCATCTCGATCTGCACCCCAGCTCGGGTGGCGATAACTACATCGACTTCGCCAGCGTTCCCTTTCAAATCCCCCTGGGTTCGCTGATCCCGCAGCGGATCGAAAATTTGATTGCTGGCTGTAAAAACATTGGTACGACCCACCTCAGTAACGGGTGTTACCGGTTGCATCCTGTCGAGTGGAGTATCGGCGAAGCCGCCGGCGCGTTGGCCGCGCATTGTCTGGACCAACGCGAAAGTCCACGCGGCATCCGCAATCAATCCAAAACGCTTTCCGCATTTCAAAGCGTGCTAAAAGGCCAAGGATTCGAACTGGTCTGGCCAACGTGATCGCGATCAATCCTTAGTCTGGCTTCAGAGTTCTTCGTTTAACCGCTAGCCGATAGGCGTACGCTCAATTCAGAGTTCTTCGTTTAACCGTTAGCCGATAGGCGTACGCTCAATGATATCTACTTTCGTAGTGGAACTCGCCAGAGTTCCTGCTTTTTGAACAGCAACGATGGGAATTCTGGAGAATCCCACTACTTGAGCATCCCCCTGTGGTTGCCAAAGTAGATGGCATTGGGCGTATCGCTAACGGATGCGAACACAGCTAAACAATGATTAGCACCAATCCTGTGGTTCGAAATCCTTCACCGCGTTGGATTAGGGAGCAAAGTCGCTGGGGTCGCGCGTATCCACGTGCATGCTCGCGGCAACAAAATCATGCCACTGGTATCCATCAGGAAGATTCACATCCGCAGCGAACTCGAGATGCAGGATGCGTCGATGTCGCTTCGTTCCTGGTTTTGAGGAACCACTGCTATGGGTGATTAAAGGTCGCATCGCCAACAGATCGCCAGCCGCGGCATGAATCGTCACCGCGGCCTCGCTCCCTTCTCCTTCGCTGGTACTGGACACATGAGACCCGGGGATCACGCGTAGAGGACCGTTCTCGTCGGTGACGTCGTCTAAATGAAATCGCAACGTCAGCATCTGATGCAAAACGTCGTCGCCCGCGACAACATGAGGGACTCCGGATTTTTGGGTCGGTCGTGAAAACAGCGAAGAGCGACGCGAGTTGTCTGCGACCGCGATCGCGGTGTCCTTGTGCCAAGGCAGCGTCCAAGTTCGGTCGGGCGGTTTGTCGAAGAACAATACCCGCACCAAACCAAATCTGTCCCCTAATACCGAACGCAAAAGTTGTAGCGGTTTCCCCGTTCGCCAGAACGTCTGAATTTCGGGAACGACGTCCAACAAGTTACGCGCGGCGTAGACGTGTCCACGACTCGATCGAGCCCGCTGCACGTCGGATTCGGCCAAGAACGCCTGCTCACATTGGGCGCACAAGCTTTGCACCGTCGCCAATTCAATGGCATTTTCAATCACAACAAAACCATTCGACTGGATCTGTTGCAATGCGTTATCGTTCATCATGTTTTCGTTCATCGATTGTCCGTTGAATCGGCTTAGGGGTTTGAGATCCGCATCAAGGCGGGACGCACCAATCGCCTGCTGCCCCCTTTTATGCGTTCTACAGAACCAGTCTACCCCCTCTGCAGGCCATTTTTGTGGCGCCGCGTTTAGGGATGCTGTCTAATTGAATTGTTTTACTTGCTGGCACCGTGCAGGTCGCGTCGCAAAGGCTACTAAAATCGATGGCGTTGGACCGATCACCGCCCGATCTCATTCGAGCGTATCGAACCGCTATAGCGAGATCGAAGCGAGTAAAAGGCGGACATCCTTCGCCATTGCCCTCTGTTAATGGAGGCATTCCCGACGTCGCATATCGTTAACGGTGTGCCGCAAAACGTTAATGACGGGGATTGCCCCACCGCTATAATGGGGGCATACACACTTCTCTTTTCTTTCTTTTCTTCTCATCAAGGGACAGGTGAACGTTATGCAACGTAGATCACGTCATGGATTCACACTCGTTGAGCTGTTGGTCGTCATCGCAATTATCGGAGTCCTCGTTGGACTTTTGCTACCGGCGGTTCAAGCGGCTCGCGAAGCAGCGCGGCGAATGAGCTGCAGCAACAATTTCAAACAGATTGGGCTGGCGATCCACAATTACCACTCCGCTTACAAACAGCTGCCCACGCACGGCACCGGCACGGTGGCACCGGACCCCGGGCTCGATTGGTGGAGAAGTTCGGGAGTCGTAAACAATCGGCAACTCAGTATGTTCGTAGGCATTTTGCCGTTCATTGAGCAACAAGCATTGTGGGAGCAGATTTCCAATCCCAGCAACGTGGGCGGAACGTGGAATGCAATGGGGCCGACGCCTCAGAACATTAACTACGAACCTTGGGCAACCGATATCCCAGGCTTCCGTTGTCCCAGCGACCCAGGTCAAGGTTTGCCATCGCTAGGCCGGTCGAACTACGCCGCATGTATCGGTGACTCATGCGATGAAACCGCATACGGACCATGGGCCAACAAACGAAAGATTGACGGGCCACGATCGCGTGCTGCAACCGCTCGCGTTGCTCATCGCGGTTTCTTCAAGCCGTTCGACAAAGGTCGATTCCGCGATGTTCTCGATGGATTGTCCAACACGATCGCGGCGGGTGAAATTGCGACCTATCTTGGCGACAGAGACATCCGCTCGGTATTGCCTAGTTTCAGTGCGGGCAACAACAACGCAACCATGGCAACCATTCGTGACAATCCCAAGGCTTGTGCGGGCAAAATCGAGGCGGATCGCCCTCGCTACTGGATCAAGGCCAGTCGTGAATCACGAGCTCGTGGTTATCGTTGGGCGGATGCAAAAACGATCTTCACTGGTTTCACCACCATTTTGCCACCTAACTCTGAAATCTGTTCACGAAGCAACGGGGATGACCTGAATGTGGTCGGCAGTACATCCAGCCAACATCAAGGTGGTAGCCATGTGTTGATGGGCGATGGAGGCGTGAAATTTATCACCGATTCGATCGAAGCGGGCAACTCGACCGCGGGAATGGTTTGGAAAAACGGCACCGGTGCTCAGGCTCCTGGCTCCGAAAGTCCTTATGGACTCTGGGGCGCACTGGGTTCGCGTGCCAGCAAAGAAGTCATTGACGCAGAGTTCTAAGGCAATCGTTCTGAGCGTCGCACCACGATCGCCCTAGCTCGTGGTGTGGCATCGGGACATGTTGTTTTCATTGCATCGGTCGGCATCACCAGGATGCCGACCGACACCTCACTAACCTCCAATTCAACAACACAAAAGTCAACAACACAAAAGGAATTTAACTTGAAACGCTCCTTCTCACTCGCACTACTAATGCTCGGGTCCCTCTCGCTATCTCTCGGTTGCTCGGATCCTCAACCGGTCAATGTCACCGACGATGCCGACGCCGCCGCGATTGCCGAATACGAAGCCAACGAGGCTAGATTGGCAGCGGAATCGGAAGCGTCAATGGACGAGTAGACTCTACATAACGATTTCTCTATTTCAGTGCGTCCGGCAACGGTTGGCCGCACTGGGGCGACACCGCAACCCCCATCCACATCACTCGCGTTTCTAAAAACGTCAGTATCTAAAAACGTGGCAGTCCCCATTCTCTTCTCGCGGTCGTAGGGTGGGTATGAAATGCACCCCCAAAAGATTGCTCTATCGACTGCCGCAATCGTAGGTGAATCCCGGTCGCGTTAAATCCATCACTACGGGGCTCGCCGCCACATTGAAGCCTTCGACAGCCCTCTGCTCGCTGTTGGCTTCTCATTCTTAAACAATCCTTCAGATCTTCTTCATCTGCGTGTTCTACCCTCCCGCCTCTTGGTCGTCATTCGCGTGACGAGCTTGCAATGCATTGTGGTGTCAGAACATCGAAACACAGAATAAAGGACAAAGAATGAATGTGGAGATCACTCGAATGCGTCCGTCCGATGCAATTCGAAAGAACGGATTCACGTTGGTTGAGTTACTCGTGGTCATTGCGATCATTGGCGTGTTGGTTGGACTGCTGCTGCCAGCGGTCCAGGCCGCGCGTGAGGCAGCGCGCCGCATGCAGTGTCAGAACAAATTGCGACAAATCGGATTGGCGTGTCACAATTTTCAAGACACCCACGGGAATTTGCCAGGCGGTGGACGTGACGGAGACCGCCGGGTGCCCGATCCGTTAGAAGATTGCTGCCGATCCCAAACCCACGCGGGTTGGAGTTGGTCCTATTCGATCCTGGCGTTTATCGAACAGGACAATGTCTATCAATTGGCGAGTCAATCCGACGATCCCGATGTCGGCGATAGCGGATACAACGCCAAAGAAGATCTCGTGGCCCAAGCCACATCGCCCATCTACACGTGCCCCTCGCGACGCAATTCGACCTCCTATGGAAGCGGCAGCTTTTATCGAGTGGATTACGCTGGCAATGCGGGCACCCGAGGGCCAGGCAGCGTACGCGATAAGGCCAGCAGTGGACTCGACGGTGTGATCATGCAAACCGATCGTGGCAAGATTCGTATTGAGCAGATTCGCGATGGATCATCCAACACGATCATGATTGGCGAGAAGGCATTGCACCGCGATTCGTTCGGCAGCGAAGGGGGCGACAACGAGCGTTGGAACAACGCCGGTTGGGACGAAGACGTCATCCGCTTCGGTGGTGGCTTGTTGGCGGATGGAACTCGCTATGGGATCACGCCGATCAGTGACCGCGAGGCGACTCATAAAGACGGTTCGTCGTGGACGACCGTCACAGACAAAGGCGGAGTGGTGTGGGGACAATGGCACCCATTCTTCGGTTCCTCGCATCCCGGCGGAACGAATTTTTGCTTGGCCGACGGATCGATGCGGTTTGTCAGCGAATCGGTTGACGACGAGCTGTTCCGTCGACTCAGCGTCAGCGACGACGGCGAAATCATCGAGTTCGAGTAAAACGGTCTCGCTCATTCCACTCCCCAAAAATCTTTAACCCGACAAGACTTACCAATGAAACGATTTTCAATTCTCACACTACTGGCGGTTTGCGCCGTGACGCTTGGTTGCGGTAGCGACACAGCAGCCACGCCCCCCGCACTGGACTCGCAAACCCGTGAGGCCATCGCAATCGAAGACCAATCGATTGACGACGCCGAAGCGAATCAGTAGCGATTGATCCGCTGACACCAACTTCCCTTTGCGTTCGGCAACGAGCGCAAAGGAGCGAAGATCCGGCATCGCGGTGATAAC
>NZ_ANOG01001004.1 GCF_000346295.1 Rhodopirellula maiorica SM1
TCACGGCAAACATCGTGGCCCCACTGCGGCCGCTATCGCGTGTATGGCCGATGGGGCGGCCGACCACGATTCAGCGATGGACATTCTGGAAAAAGCGGGCACGAGTCTGAACTATCCCGGTCTGTGGCGTGATGTGGAAGCCTTTGAAATGCCCGCCGACGATAAGCCGCTGCCACCTCTTGTTCCCATCGCTCGGATCAACTCGATGGCATCACTGATGGTGGCAATCGATCAAGCAAACGAACATCTTAGCCAGTTTGCCGAACATGACTGGGCACGAGTCGAATCGCACCCGGATCTACGCCCCGCGGCCGAGGCCGCATTGCTTCGCGAAGGTTTCCGAGAATCGGTGCGTCTGAGAACGAAATCCAATGCGGACGACCTAGCCGACTACGACGACGCGTACTGGGATCAAATGATTGCGGCTGAAAACGTCGCAGCAAAACTCGAGGACGCTATTCGCAGCAAAGACCACGGATCGGCGAATCGACACCTCGATCGAATGGGCACGCTGTGTACTAAGTGCCACGACCAGTATCGCAATTAGCACGGCGACGTCACTCGCACGCGGCACGAGCTAGGTGAGACATCGATCCGCTCGCGCGTGAGCGGCCGGGTTGCACGCATCACCCGGTGCCTTACGGCACTCGGCTCAAACCTGCTACCCTCCGCCCCCAGATCTTCTGCGAGTCCACGCCACGAGTAGACGCGGACTCTTAATGATGCGTCGACAAACTTAGTTTGATGCCGCGGTGGTATCAGGCAATTCACGAATTGCAACGCTGCGGAATTCAACGGGATCGTTGTGACCGGCGAAACCGAAGTAACCCGATTTGCGATCCTTGCCTGGGTGCGGTCGACCGGCCATGAATTCGCTGACATCGGCGACATCAGCATCGAGAATCACGTTACCGTTTAGCTCGACTTTGATGCGGCTTCCATTGACGGTCACTTCTTGAAAGTTCCACTGGCCGGTTTCTCGCAAATAACCACGTTTCGCTGCGATCATTCCGTAGACGCTGCCATGATATTGGCGTGGGTCAAGCTTGGCGTACTTGGGATGCTCGTTGTCAAGCACTTGCAACTCGGTCATGGCTTGATAGGCAGCGTCACCCGAAAGCGGCGAGCGAATGGCCAACCCGTTGTTTCCACCCGGTGGCAAACGGAATTCAACGCGAGCGACGAAGTTACTGTACTCGTCGTCGGTCAACAACAAACCGCCGTGACCGGCTTTACAGCGGATGGATCCATCGACGACTTCGTAGTTATCTACCGCACCTTGCCATCCATCCAAATTTTCGCCGTTAAATAGCGACTTGAACGAATCGTTGTCATGGCGGCTGAGGATTTCGTTTGCTTCGTCGCCACTGAACTCGCGGATGAACAGGTTGCGCCAACGGATTTCGCCACCGTGCGTTTGCAATTGAATCGGGCCGTCCACTGCGAGCGGCGATTTACGATCCCAATAATTTTCCATGATCGCGTTATCAACGACCTTTTCGCCATTGAGCCAAACGCTGGTGCGAGCTCCGATTTGACGAATTTTGAACGAGTTCCACTCACCAAACGGCTTGTCAGCCAACTTGGCGGGGTCCTTGCCGGGGGCGCCGGCGCTGTTGTTCCAAAGTCCACCGCTGCCCAGACCGGCGCCAATTTTGAATTTCGCTTCTTCAGTCGAATCCCAAATTTGAACTTGAGGAGTCCCCTTCAAGTAGATACCGCTATCGGCACGAGGCACGGTCTTGTATTCGAGCAACAACTCGTAGTCGCGAAAACTGTCGTTGGTGGTCAGATAGGGGCCTTTGCCGTCATTGACCAATTCACCGTTTTCGATTGTCCAATGTTGCTTGGCTTCGGTCATCCACTGCGACAGCTTGGCATCTCGCTCGTCGGCCGGCATGTTGGCCAGCTCGGTGGGATTGAAGTGCGGCCGAGCTTGCCAACCATCAAGGGTCTTGCCATCGAAGATCGCACGATAGCCTTGCGGAGGGGATTCGGCTTGTACAACGCCGTTTGCAAACAACGTGAGCAGGGTCAAGGCAAGCGAGGCAAACGTTCTTTTCATGGGTGGGGTCCTGGGAGGGAATTGAAAGGCTGGAAGCCAACAGTCTAGTTCATTTGCAGAAAAAAATGTCGTTCCAATGCGGGGAAGCCGCGAAGATTCCTTGGTTGCTAAAAATCGCAACGAATCTCCGGTCACAACAGCGACAAAGCGACGGCTTCCCTTGAGATGTCAGGCGAGTTTAACTCGAATCACGACGCTGCAAACCTGCGTAAAAACGGGGGCGAGATGAAGCCCCTAGTGACCGACTAAGGATGCCAGCTTATCTTTTGCGGCTCCTGAATCGATCGTCTCGGCCGCTTTTGTTACGCCATCGCGGATATCGCTGGCGACCCCTACCAATACCAGCGCCGCAGCGGTCCCCGCCAACACGGCATCGCGGCATGGCCCCGATTCGCCGGCAAAGATACGGCGAATGATCTCGGCACTTTTGTTTGGGTCTGCGGCGTACAATGCGTCGCGTGTCGCCGGTTGCAGTCCGAAATCAGCGGCGGTCCATTGATAAGTGTCACTCGTAGAGGCTCGCACATCGATTACGTGCGTTGAGCCATCGAGCGACACTTCGTCTTGCCCATCGGCGCCATGCACAACGAAGGAACGGGTGGTTCCCAAGGCGCCAATGGCGGCAGCCACCATCGTTTGTGTTTCAAGAGTCGAGGTTCCCAGCAATTGGTGGGTAGCCCCGGCGGGGTTACAGAGGGGGCCAAGCAAGTTGAACAGCGTTTTGACGCCAAGTTGTCGCCGCACTCCGATCACATGCCGCATCGCCGGATGCAACTTGGCGGCAAAACAAAAACAAATGCCATCACGATCTAACCGCTGAGCAACCGATTCAGCGTCGCTTTCGATCGGCACGCCCAAAACTTCGAGCACGTCGGCAGACCCGGTCAAACTGGTCGCCCGACGATTTCCGTGTTTTGCGACGGCCACCCCAGCCGCAGCGGCGACAATCGCCACAGCGGTACTGATGTTAAACGTCCCACTACCGCTGCCTCCGGTCCCACAAGTGTCCAACAACACCTGGTGTGAATGAGGAATTCGCGTCATGTGGCGACGCATTGCTCGCGAAGCCCCAACCAACTCGCTGACCGATTCGCCTTTTTCTTTGAGTGCAAGCAATAAATTGGCAACGTCGCGTTCATCCGCCTCGCCTCGCAACATCGCATCAATCAAGTCGCTGGTTTGGTCTTCGTCTAAATCGGTCCCGGAATTGGCTTGTACGATTGCGGCCTGAAAAAGTGATGCCATAGCGAAGTTTGAGGGTTCAACCAAAAAGAGGGGAGGAACAGAATGGATGTGACGTCAAGTTTATACTGGGTTTCGTTGCCATGATACGATATCCTTTCCGCTAATGCTGCGACGCCCCCCTTCGCTAACGCCACGTTGTTGAAACCAAAGAATTTCCATGACCCGCAAAATCATTATCGATTGTGATCCCGGTATCGATGACGCCACGGCAATCTGCATGGCACTTTTTGACCCGCGATTAGAGGTGTTGGCGATCACTGCGGCTGCGGGGACGGTCGATGCGGATCAAGCAACGTCCAATGTGATCGCGGTGGTCCAACAGCTTGACCCCACTAAATACCCGCGAATCGGTAAAGCGGGCCCTCCCGAAGACGCGCCGGTGGTGGATGACCGCCATCTGAACGGCAATGACGGGCTAGGCGATTGCAACTTTCCCGAAACAGCGCGTCAACATTTACCCGCAAGCGAAAAAGTCATCGCCGAGCTCGCCCGCAAATACCCCAACGAAGTCACGGTGGTGTGTCTGGGGCCGACGACGAACATTGCTCGCATCTGTCGGCGAGATCCGGCAATCTTGCCACTGCTAGACAAAATTGTGATTGGCGGCGGATCGGTCTCTCATTCCGGCAATGTGACCGCATCGGCCGAGTTCAACATGTACTTTGATCCGGCTGCGGCTCACGACGTGTTCGAATCGGCCACGACAAAAAGCCTCGTGCCGCTGGATATCACCGATGCAATGAGTTTCGGTGTGGATCTGCTAGAAAAATTGCCCGCACGCTACTCACGCGCCGGCAACTTGTTACACAAACTGATCCCTTTTGCGTTTCGCGCCGCTCACCAATTACTCGGACGCGAACTGATCCCGCTGTACGATGCAACCACGATCCTGTCGCTGATCGAACCTGATTTGTTTACCTGGAAATCGATGGCAGGCAAAGTGGAAACTCGCGGCGAATTGACGCGCGGCGTCACCGTGTTTGATCAACGGCTGCGGCCCGAATGGCCCATCAATATGGAAGTCGCCGTGGATGTGGATGCGGAAGAAGCTCACGAGATGATCATTCGTGGACTGCGTTACGCAGGACAGCAAACGTAGGGACCGCAAACACGCAGCCCGGTCGCATGATCGATCAATCCAAAGGCGCAAAAAACGTATCAGAGAAAGCAAAAACAGCACACGTGGGGTTCCCGAAACCATTATACTTATCGAGCCAGAGTTCCACTCCATTCTCACTCGATCGTCGTCTCATCATTCATGCCTAGTGCGAAACCCTCTTCGGCGCAACCTGTCGTCCGCAGCCGATTGCTTCCTCGCATCTCATTCCGCTTTGTTTTTGTGATCACCACGTTGGCAGCGGTGATTGCGGCAGTGGCTCGCCAAGCCGGAAGCGGTGGCGCGCTAGCCACCGCCGCGATGGTCGGTTTAGTGGTTCCGCTGCTCTGTTTTGCATTGTTTGCCCTAACGTTTTTGTTTGCCTGGGCCATATCCTCGCTGTGGTTTGAAGGCGAAGATGAACAAACGTTAAAGGGCAGCCCCTTTGCCGCCGGCCAATTGCCTCCGCAAATCATGCCTCCACGGGAGCCCAACGCATGACTTGCAACTTCCAATCCCGGTTTGCGTCGCCCGTGTTTCGACCTCAAAAACAAATGCTCGCGTTTGTTTTTGGCGTTGTTTGTATTGCTGCGTCCTCAGTTTCGTTGGTGGCACAAGCCGATGAGGATCAATCCGATGCACCTGTAGCCGCCTCAATCGCAACACAACCTGCCCAACCAACCAATCAGCCTTCGCCGCTCGACCCGCTATTGCCGCCAACCACCGGAACCGTGCGATTGCCAACGAGCAAGGTCAATACGCTCGGCTTTACATTGGATATTGAGCTAGTGAAACAGCCCTTGGCCGGCAGCGTCCCCGTTAACATTGTGGCGAGTTCGACCAGCACGTTTGCGGCAGACCGTCGATTGACGATCCGTTTTCGCTCGGACCCCGAAGGCCAGTTGCCGCCCACCAATGGATTGGTCATCGATGTCCCACTGTTGCTTCCGCAAGGAGCCACGACGGCACGCGTCACTCGCTATCTGCCGAAATTTTCGGCCGGCTATCTGTACCGCTTAGGAGTCTACGAGGATGGCCGACCGCTGGAAGACTGCGTTGATAAAATAGGGGCTTTCGATACCGATGTTTATCGTAATGAACAACGATTGAATTGGTTGCTGATCACCGACAGCGACGACGTCGACTACACCACGCTTCCCGATCTTCGTCCACTGATGGCCCGCGACGCTCGGTTTGCCGCATCGTCGTTTCGTGGCACTATTGGCTCTCCCCGTGACGACCCTCGCTTTTATGAATCGATGTTGAGTGACGGTCCCGACGCAGTGGCCGGGCAATCTGAATTGCCTACCGATTGGCGGGGCTACCAACATTACGATTTGATCATCCTTGACCCTGCGGCTGCCGAAGCAGCGATCCGAAACGGCAAATACGAAGCGATTCAGCAATGGGTGCTCAACGGCGGGTCGATTGCACTGTACGACTCGGAATCCGAGCAATCCTTTGTCGACACCTTGAATTTGACAGCGGAACGTTCCAAGTCATTGACGCTCAATTCGCTCTCTCGCGAGCACATGTTCAATGACAACATCCGTCGCCCCGTGAATGAAGGGTGGAACCAGAAAATTTGGTTGCGGCCACTTGGTGCGGGAATCGCATTTGGCTTGCTGAAGTCGGACGAGAGTGATTTTCCAAGCACCCATCATTGGTGGATCGTCGAACACACGCTGGGACATCGCGTTTCCCCGATGTTACGACGAGGAGTCGACCCCATTCTTGGCGACCGCCGGTTTAGCCGCTGGTTGATTCCCGGTGTCGCCCAACCACCGGTGTACACGTTCATGGGGCTGCTGGGGTTGTTCGTCATCTTGGTCGGCCCGGTCGCGTATCGCAGCACCGCGAAACGAGGCCGCACTTACCTGATGTTTTTGATTGCACCGGTGTTGGCTATTGCGACCACGGCGTTGATGTTCACCTATGGCATCCTCTCGGATGGATTTGGAACCTCCGCGCGAGTCCGGCAATTGACTTGGGTTGATGGCGTTTCGGGAAACGCCGGAGAACGCGTTCAATCGACCTATTTTGCCGGTCTTAGACCGACCGAAGGCTTGTCATTTGCCGGCGATGCCGAAGTGATGCGCTATACCGACGGCAGCGACGGGGCGTGGGAGGAATTGGCCGAGCGGAGCCCCGCGATTCTCGGAAACATTCGTGTGGAAGCCGAACAACAAATCTTTGACAGTGCGTTTCTGCCCTCACGTCAACAGCGTCAATTCATTGTCCACCAGCCGCGCGTGAACATAGGGAATCTGTCGATCGAAACCCAAAAGAGCGATCCGCTTGCTCCAACTGCAACCATCACCAATCGCTTTGGCTTTCCCCTTCGTCATTGCATCATCCGCGACGCCGATGGTGACTACTGGCTCGCCGACCACGTGCCCAACGATAGCGAAGCGATTCCCTGCGAGACGATTCCGCTTACGAAATCGTCGCAGCTGATTGGCGACTTGTACAACAAACATCGACCATTGGACCAAGATATATATAACTCACCGCAACGAAGTTATCGGCGAAAGACGCGAGACCTGATGGTCAGCATCAGCGATCAGATCAAACATCAATCCATGTCACAGACCGAAGTGTTGTCGGGTTCCTTTGAAGGCTGGTTGAATCAACGGATGCAATTGGAAGGCGAGATTCCGCACAATCATTTTGTGGCTCTCTCGGACGTCAGCCGCGATGTGATCCTGGTCTCAGGAACTGAGGTTGTCGATAGCGTCCGCTACGTTTTTGGAACACTCAAATGAAAACGACTCCCTCATTTGCGATTCCCGGTTCCGCGGTGAACGACGATTTAACATCAGCATCCGGTGCGACCGGCGGCGTCCATCATGGGGCGGCGGATTGCATCGAGCTTCGCCGACTGCATCGATTTTTTGGAAAAACAAAAGCCGTCAACGATATCTCGTTCTCGGTGGCGCGTGGCCATGTCTTTGGCTACATCGGCCCCAATGGCGCGGGAAAAACGACGTCGATGCGGATCTTGGCCACCCTCGATTTACCGAGTTACGGAGACGCGTTCGTCGACGGATTCTCGGTCGTCAACGATCCTGAACTCGTCCGTCGACGACTCGGTTTTATGCCCGATTCGTTTGGCACCTATCGTGACGTCAACTGCAAAGAGTATTTGGATTTTTTTGCTCGCGCTAACGGATTGGTGGGGCGAGAGCGGAACCAACGCCTCAATTGGGTGCTCGATTTTACCGGCACCAAAGGCATGGCGGAAAAACCGATTCGTGGTTTGAGCAAAGGGATGAAACAGCGTCTGTGCTTGGGACGCGCCCTGATTCACGATCCGTCCGTCATGATCCTGGACGAACCCGCAGCCGGACTCGATCCGCGAGCACGGATTGAGCTTCGCAAAATGATTCGTGAATTAGCGGATCGCGGTAAAACGGTGCTGATCAGCAGCCACATCCTGACCGAGCTTGCGGAAATGTGCGACTCGGTCGGGATCATTGAACAAGGGGCGTTGTTGGCGACCGGAAGCGTCGAACAGATTCAACGTCAACGGGAAACGCATCGTGAATTGTCGATCCGCTTGCTCGATCGGGTCAACGAGTGTGCTGCCGAAATTTCGACACGAGAAAGCGTTGAAAAGATGATCATTGATGGTGAATTTTTGCGGTTCGAATTCGAAGGAGACGCAGCCGACCAAGCCGATTTGGTCGGATGGATCATTGGTCGCGGATACCGAGTGGTCGAAGTCGCGTCGCACAAAAAGAGTCTCGAAGATGTTTTCTTGCAGGTCACCGAAGGATTGGTCCAATGAGTGGAAGTGTATCCGTCGCTAGCGGATCGATGGCCAACGTCAACGCAGCAAATCGCTGGGACCAGTTTGACGATTGGTGTGAAAAAATAGGGGATCGGCTAAACCCGATCCTGGTCAAAGAGACTCGCCAAGCCCTGAAAAGTCGCCAATTTGTTGTGACGTTTTCGGTGCTGTTGTTCGCTGCATTCGCATGGACGGTCGTCGGCAGTTTGTCACAGATGCCGCAAATCTATACGACCCCCTCAGCGGCTCGTTTGATGATCGGCTACTACGTGGTGCTGGCGATTCCAATGTTGTTGGTCGTGCCGCTGGCGGCGTATCGTTCGTTGGAAGGCGAAATCGACGACGGTACACTCGAGTTGCTTTCGATCACAGCGCTAAGCCCATGGCAGATCGTGCTTGGGAAACTTGCCAGTGCTTCGCTGCAAATGATGATCTACTTTGTCGCGTTGTTTCCCTGTATGGCGTACGCCTACACGCTTCGTGGTGTCGATTTGCCGACCACATTGATCATCATCGCCGCGCTGTTGGTGGCCGGATTGGTGCTGACCGTCGCGGCATTGTTCCTTGCTCCGGTGGCCCAGAGCAGGACTGGGCGTATCGCCACGCTGCTGATTTTGATGATGGTCTTGTTGTTTGCGGAATACACGATCGGCTATTTCGTGATCGATCTGATCCTCAATGGCAATCCGTTGACAAGCGATTGGATTTTTTTCCTCTGCACGTCCACGCTGCTGGTGTCGTTGTCGTCCGGTCACTTGCTGTTAACCGCCACGGCGGCGCAGTTGACTCCGGAGAGCGAAAATCGATCGACCAACCTACGCATCTCGATGATGGTCTTGTCGATGATCTTGGTGGGTATGGGGGCGTATGTGATCCGAGGACTCGATCCGAGCGGAAACATCTTCGTCATGATTGCGATCAGCTTGGCGGTGATGTGGATACTGTTTGGAAGCATGCTCGCCGCCGAATCGCCGGTGATGACGCCCCGCATACGCCGCGAATTGCCGCAGAGCTTTTTCGCACGTGTTGTGTTGACTTGGCTGACACCTGGCCCCGCGACCGGGCTAGTGTTCGCCACCGTCAACATCGTGGTGTTGACGGGTTTTGTGGTGTTTGGCCTTTTTGAATACCGGCAAATTCCGTCGAACCTTCGTGCGTCGGACCTGCAAGCCTTGTTTCGTCTCAGCATATTGTTCTCGAGCTATTTGGTGGCTGGGTTGATTGCCGTCCGCTGGATTGTCGCATTGGTGCGAATCAACAACCATCCACGCGTCGAGATTGGTCTAGCCGCAATGATTACGGTCATGGTTTTGTCGGCACTGGTGCCTTATTCGATCGGTTTGCATTTAAACGACTATCGAAATTACTCTTACTCGCACTGGCAAATCACCAATTGGGTGTGGACGCTTGCCGAAGCCACACCGAGCGGATCGGTGCGAGATATCGAGGTATTCAGCGTGGCCATTTCGGTGACACTTGCCTTTGTCGCCTGTTTGCTGACGATGCCTCGTACGGTATTGCCGCGACGCATCGCGACTCCGGAACAGGTTCAACGAGAACAAAACAAGACAGCGTCCCCCTGATCAGACGCGTGAAACCAAGTAGAATTCACTTTCAACTCAGCGATGCATCGGATGGAGCGAGCGGATATCGCGCCAACCATGGTGGCAACGCACGCATCCAACGTATCACCTCGTTTCACCCCACGGCTTCCTTCGCATGAATTCCGAACCAGAATCGTCACCCGATCCCGCCGACCCCAACCCGGCACTTCGTGCGAGAGTGCCCGATCACGTTGCCGAAGGCTGCTTCAGTACCGGCGCGATTGTGATGACCGGTCCGAGTGAATTCATCATCGATTTCCTGCAAACGATTGGCCGGCCGCATCGTGTTGCCTCACGCGTGGTGATTCCTCATCCCGTGATGCCTCAATTTATTGACGCCTTGCAAACCAACCTGGATCTGTATCGCAATCGCTTCGGCGATCCCCCATCGCCACCGACCAACCCGCAACAAAACCAGCCCCGTCGTCCGACGCCGCAAGAGATCTACGATGATTTGAAGATGGCCGATCATGTCCTCAGCGGTGCTTACGCAAACGGCGTGATGATCGGCCACGGCGCGAGTGAATTTGGCTTGGATTTTCTGACCAGCTTCTTTCCTCAGAGTGCGGTCAGCTCGCGAGTGTTTGTTGCGGCAGGGCAAGTTCCTCGGCTACTCGATTCGCTCAAAGGAGCGGTAAAGCAACTCGAACAACGCCGGCAACAACAAACCGGGCATCCTCCGGAATTTCCCGGCAACAGTATCAATCCGACCGACGGACCATCCGAACCGGACACCGATCCGAACCGCAGCGATTTTGGTGTCGACGGAGGGCAGGGCCGCTATGACGGAGGCAGTGCGCCACCGAATCCGGACTCGCCTCCGGACAATGATCCGCTCGGCGACGATTCGGGCCCCAAAGCTTAATGCTTTCTTTTTTTCGGCGAAAATCGCCGACGTTTCACGGCAAAAAGTGAGATTTCTTCACCAATAGGGTCTGACCCGAGTGAGTTTCACGATTTTCTCTATTTCAAGAAAATGGACATTTCGATTAAAGTCCCCTCCACATCCCGCAAATGTACCAGGATGGTTCGCTCGGATTAGGCAGGGCCGCATGACGATGGCTCCTCAAACAGAACCATTCTCCTGAATGACTCACGTGGCCATGGAGGCGCCAGACCATGTTATTAGAACGAATCGATATTGATGCACACGG
Organism: Rhodopirellula maiorica SM1; assembly: GCF_000346295.1. Classification (GTDB taxonomy): domain Bacteria; phylum Planctomycetota; class Planctomycetia; order Pirellulales; family Pirellulaceae; genus Novipirellula; species Novipirellula maiorica. Next base: position 10,958 of record NZ_ANOG01001004.1, read on the forward strand.
TCCGCTGAATCGTGTCGAACTTGGCCCGTTCTCGGAACATCTGAACGTCGTCTTTGGCCCCGAAGGCTCTGGAAAAACTGCGATCGCACGCTTTGTTCGCGATTCGCTTGTCGATCGTGAATATCCGCTCGGCATGATGAGTTCCTCTTCCGGACGCGTCGTGTGGGCCGATCGCAATGGGTTGCTTCATTGCCGCCGTGAACAAGACGGCACAAAACAAGGGCGACGCTCCGTCGAATTCGAATCGCGAGGCGGTTCGTCGTACGACAGCTACCTACACGATCACCCGTGGCTTGGATCGATCGTAACCGGCGGCCAGCAGCACGCGTCGCTGCGTGGTGCCGAATCCGATGCCACCCGCGCCGTTCATTCGATCCAGCTTCCCGAAGCCATCATCGACGCCGTCATCACCGACACAGCGGCCACTCAAATCGCTCGTGTTGTATCGGCTTGCATCCGATGCGGGCTTGATTCGCCCCAAACTTATCGCGCGCTGCCGTTTGAAAACGCTCACCTCGACCATTCCACCGGCGACGCCGGCTATGATCGTTTCGCGTCGGATTCCATACCAGCGAACGATCGCCTCGCTCGCTCGCTGCGTTCCCAATTGGCGGATGTGGAACTGGAACTATCTCGCTTGGAACCCACACCGCTGCGGGAAGAATCGTTGTTGGCTCGTCGAGATGAATTAACGCAGCAACTGAATCGTCGCAGCTCTCATACCGCGACTGCAGCCACGCGTCACGATCGCGAACGCATCGAACGACGTTTGGCCGACCTGCATGACCGCGCTACTCATCTGCGAGCTCGTCAAAGCGAGCTTCGTCGTTGGGTCGCCGATCTCGATTCCCAATTGCATGCCAGCAACGTGAATCCCACCGATACCGTTACCGACAACTACAAACAACATTGGGCGATGCGTGACGAATCGCTTCGTCGCCAATTGGACGATCTTGATGCCCAAATGATTCGTTGGCGTCGTGCATTGTTGGAAGTCCGCGGTCTCCGTGACGCGATTCTTGCCACCCGGCAAACTCTGCGTTCGACCGGTCATCCTTACTCAGCGGATTTTGGTCCGCAAGACGAAGCGATTCTGCGTCGTCGCCGATTGGACGGTTTTCTCGATGCGATTGACCGTTTTGATCCTTCGCGTGGATGGAACGAATTTTATTCCGACGCGTATTACGCCGATGATCTGCATCACGCTTCACGCGTTCGTAGCGAAGCGGATGTCCGTCGCTCGCCAAGCGGCAGAGCGATTGATCCGATTCACTCGCTTGACGAACTTGACCAACGCGTCGAATCGGCAACGCGTCAAATCGATTGGTTGCTGCAGCGGTATACCAGCAACGAACAATTCGATCATCCGTGGTACCAAGCGGCCGGCGAATCGTCGACATTTGGCGGAACCACGCTCGAAGAAACTTTGCGCACGATCCGAAACGACCTAGTCCATGCATCACGTCACGCGGTCAACCAGAAATGGGACTCGCTGCACGGGCACGGTGTGCACTCGGCGGCGGTTAATCCCACCACGGCTGACGATCTGCGCGAACTCAGCCGCAGTGAAAAGTGGTTGGTCAACGCGATCGATCAAATGATGCAACATCGCGAATGGATGCTCAACCGCTACACTCCGTCGGAGATGAAAGAAACCCAGGATTGGGCGCGACATCGCGAGTTATTGCAGTGGCGTTACCAAAACGAGCGTGCCGAGCGAGTCGCTGAACTCGACCGTACCTCTCATGAACTCGAAACCTGCTTGGCCGACGTGGCCCGCCTGCGTCGTGATGCACAAGAATCCATCGCTGCCGAAACAGCCCGCCAACGCGAACGTCACGACGCAATCGCTCGTGAAGCCGCTGTGCAAGAGTTGCGCATCATTGACAGCAAATTAGCACGCTTGTCACGTGTTCGATGGCTTCGCAATCGCGCCAAGGAATTGCGGCATCAACTGCGTGCGATGCGAACCCCGGTTCAAACCGCATCGCCGCTGGCCCAAACCGCCAGCCGTTGGTTGGTTCGTCTGTCGGGCGGTCGGCTTCGCAACGTTGCCTGGCAAACCGAGCGAGTCTCGCAGCCGCTGGCGAACGAACCGATCACGCACAACAGCCTATCTGCGGCTGCATTGCACGATATGACTCGCGTCTTTATTGATGGACGAGACGAATCCCGTTGCAGCAACACTCAGCGGGCTCTCGCCGTGATCGCAGTCCGCATGGCCGCGGGCGAACTACTCGGCCGGCTTGGCAAACCCGTTCCCGTGGTTCTCGAAATCCCACGATCACTGTCTGCCTACGTCAATCACAGCTTTGACGGCGATCGACCTGTGTCCACCTCGGATACCTCCTTTTATCATCACAGTCACGATGGACGAGTAAACCATCCGATCGCCGCCGCGCTTCGCGACTATGCCGGCGCAGGGCGTCAAATCGTGTTGCTGACAAGTGACCAAAACTTGGCCGACGAGCTGGCGCGTGTCGGTGGCCGTTCGTTTGAATTGCGATCCGACCGCGTTGTGCATGCTCATCGCCCTCTGTGGCAACCGCAATATGCATCGGAGCAATACATCGGACCACATCCTCACACTTATGGCGACCACCTCGTGGGTGAACAACCTTCGTATCGAACCGACGATTATCGTGTGAACGATATCAACCGCGATCTCGATATGGCTTGGCGAGAAACGTATGGTGCAAGTGCCAACACCGACGCGGTTCACGCACCACATCACCGCCCCGCCAATGAGTTTTACGGTAGCCATCATGTGCGAACCGACGCGGCTCGCGATGGTGCAATGTTTCGCGATGGATACTACTACGCCGACACTTACACCACGTCCGCTCCGCACTCGATCGATGCCACGGTGGTGCCGCGAGGAAACAGCGTGCCCCAAGATCGTGCTGTGATCGACCGCGGCCAGCTGAACTCGATGCGTCGCGGCGAGTCATCGGATCCTGCTTTTTTTTTAACAGTCGACAGTCCTATTGATCAGGCGCCGTCGATCGATGCGGTCGCCGCCGCACGATTGCGGGGATTGATGGTGACGCACATCACCCATTTGATGCAGCAAGATCCCAACCGTTTGTCCGACGCGTTGGGATTGGCAAGTGTCGACGCCTCGACCATCCGCCGTTGGCAGAGTGAGTGCCGGTTGGTTTGCCGTGTGCCCAAGCTACGCGGCTTTGACGCTCGCGTCTTGGTAGGCTGCGGTGTCACCAATCCCGCCCAACTCGCGTCGATCCACCCCACCGATTTGCTGCAGCGTGTCGAAGATTTCTTGGCCACCGACCAAGGCCAGAAGGTATTGCTGAGCGGCAGCAGTCGCGAACTGTCCCGAATCACCAGCTGGATTGCCGCGGCCAACAGCTGGGGCCCCGAGAAAGGGCCGCGTTACGTCGATGGCCGAGCGATTCGCAAAAGCGATCGCCAAGAGCGTCACGCCAGCGACTCTCGCACACGATTTAGTGATCGCCGCGAAGTGGGTTACGACGATCTGGACAACGCCGAAGTTCGCTACGGCATTGTGACGATCAACGGATACAGCCGAGACCGCGACGGGCTTCGTGTCGCCCGTGATCGTGACCGCTCGCGTTCAGGCCGCTCTAGCTCACGACGGTCGAGTTCGACACGCTCGAACTCGCGACGTTCCAGCTCGTCTCGTTCTAATTCAATGCGTACCGGTACGACTCGATCGCTTCGCCGGAGCGGCACCAGCGAATCAAATCGTCGCCGCCGCACGGAATCAGACAGCGAACGAACTTCGCGTCCCGCCAGCCTCCGGTCTCGCTCGGGCGACCGCGAAAATCGTCCATCCAACTCGAATCGCGAATCCCACTATGGCGACTCGCGAAACCGAGATGGATACGGCAACGGCCACGCAGTGCACAACGGATCAAATCAGCAATCCAATAGCGAACGATCACGTCGTCGCCGCTCAAATCGCGACAGCTCGTCTTCCGAGAAAGATGTCGTTCGTTTGTCCGATCGTGAAAATCATCACGAATCACGTTCATTCGATCGCAGCGAACGCGAGCCCCGTGAATCACGTTCGATGCGAGATGCATCCGAAACGCGTGCAGTCAGATCGCGTGAATCGAGCGAGACCGAATCGGAGCTGCGTTTCTACCTGCAACGAGATAACCCAGTGGTGGACGCCCCGTCGATTGGACCACGCATGGCCGACCGATTAAGCAAGATTGGGATCCACACGGTCGACGATTTGCTGAACGCCGATCCCGACCGCGTCGCAGAAAAACTTGGCAATCGCCGCATCGATGGCGACATCGTGTTGGCGTGGCAACAACAAGCTACGCTGGTTTGCCGGATCCCAATGCTGCGTGGCCACGATGCTCAGCTGCTAGTCGCTGCTGAGATCACCAGCCCTGAGGAATTGGCAACCCAAGAGGTTGAGGAGCTGTTTGACCGAGTGGATCCGATCAGCCGAAGTCGCGAAGGCAAACGGATCATCCGCGGCGGCAAGCTTCCTGACAGGGAAGAGATCGGCGAATGGATCCGCAACGCCAAAGTGAACCGTGAACTGCTGGCCGCCTGAAGAGGGCGGTTTTCATAGCAGATCGGCGCAAGCCCTATGCCAACTTCTTTCGCAACCATTGGGGGATGCTCAAGTAGTGGGATTCGCCAGAATTCCCATCTTTGTTGTTGAAACACCAGGAACTCTGGCGAGTCCCACTACGATAGTAGATGGCATTGGGCGCGGGGCCGCCCAGTCTAAACCGAACGTTTCACTTGCCTCAACCGGACGGCTCGCGCCGTGCCGCTACCAAAGTAAATGGCATGGGGCGCGGGGCCGCTCGGTAAATGTCGAACGTTTTTCACGCTCCTTCCCAGCCGCTTACGAGAACGTCCGGCTTAGGGTGACTCTAACAACTCGCATTCGTTCTTTTTTTAAGGCCGGGCCGACACATTTACTCAGTCATTGTGTCGGCCTCCAACCTTTGCAGCTCATCCTCTGGCCTAAGCCGGACGTTCTCTGACGCGTCGCGGCTCAAAAGTATTAGGGCGAGAGGTGAGATTCGACAGCTGCAGCATTAGCCGCCGCATTTTAACACAACGCAACCGTCGGCCGATTCCATGCGAATCGCTCCGGGCAACATGCAAACACCGGTTTGTGTTGCAGACACGAATTGGTAGATCCGCTGCCAATGCGTTTGCGACATGCTTTGCATCGGCCACGCCTGGATCGACCACAATTGCTGCATCGCTGTGATGATCACTGGTGCATCGGTTTCGACGTCACAGTGGATCACCACCGCGTCACCGACGTCGACGTGCTGGGTTCGCCAATCCTCGGCCATCGATTCAATCGATCGGACCCAATCACGCTGAGTAACTGCCGCTCTGGAAATCGCCTCCGTCGCATCGGGATACTTCGACTGGATCAACGGTATCAATTCGTGTCGGATCCAATTTCGCCGGTAATCGCGACTTGTATTACTTGAATCCTCGCACCACGATTGCTCGATCGAGCGGAGTGCGGTGCGAATGCAATCTCGCGAGACACTCAGCAGCGGGCGAATCAACACCGCATCCTGGCCCAACGATCGATACGGCCGGATCCCTGCCAAGCCTGTGGGGCCTGTCCCCCGCAGCAGGTGGTGCAGAACCGTTTCAACATTGTCGTCCGACGAATGTGCCACCGCGACATAGCGAGCCCCTTGCTGCTCGGCCGTTTCTTTTAAAAATCGTAGCCGCATCTTTCGTAGCGACTCCTCGTCGCGAAGGTCCGTTTGGTCTGACCGTTGCCCGACAAACGGCAGCTCAAGCTGGTCGGCCAATGCTCGGACAAACGTCTCATCGTGATCCGATTCCTCGCCGCGAGTGGCATGATTGAAATGGGCGAGCGTCAAAAAGCCTGTTGGCGGATCGCTCGAGGGTTGGTGTCGCAAATGATGCAGCGCTCGCACCAAGGCCACACTATCGGCGCCTCCGCTACAACCAATCACCACCCCGACGCCGCTCCATCGAGATCGTGGCCACGCACGAAGGACCGATTGGCATAATCGGTCCCAAATCTCAGAGTGCGGCTCGGAGGCGGTCATCGGCAATGTGGGGGGTAAATCGGTTTGCGACTTCATCAGCTCGGGACAATGTCAGATTAGGGGTTGAGTGCCGCAAGGATGCGATTGACGTTGGGGTAAGGGGGGCAACTACCGGATTCATCCCTCCGCTCTGCCACATCCCCTCGATCGCTGACGAGCCAACGCTGCCCCCTCGTTCGAAGGGACACCAACAGCGACATGTATACATAAAGCCACGTCACAAATGGGAACTTGTCCCCATCTGGGAAACTTTGTTTTGAATCTGTTTCGCGGACACTCGACAGCTGTTAATCTGAGACAGCCTGAGACCATTTGCATCGAATCATAACGAATGCGTCTGGATTTTCAGAGCTGACTGTAAATAAACAAGACTCAACATCGACTCCTCTGAACAACAGAATCACCCTCTTCTCGATCATGTTCCCTCTCTTCGTTCTGCTAATCGCTCGAGTCACCACGTGGAAGCAGCAAGCTTGCGCCGTGTCGTTACTCGTTCGTGCCGAATTGGCAGTCAAACATATCCTCTGCTCCGCTGAGCTTGGAGTGAACCGAGGAACGTGCGAGTGGAGTATCCCCACCGAACACCGCCCCTATCCGCTGCGGTTAAAAACACGTCTGTCCTCTGAACGTGTGAATCAGTCTGGGAATCGCAAAGGCAGATTCTATTGTTCTCGGTACCGAGGACATATACATGCTCGCATCTTCCGAAACCACGATTCTTTACTCGGCCTTTTCGTTCTTGGTCGGGGCCGCGATCGTTTGGGGAATCACCCAGCGAATCAATGCGGTTCGACGCAGCGTCCAGCAACAGGCGGCTGAAAAGCTAGTCGAAGCGGCACGCCGCGAGGGTGAAACGCTACGCAACCAAGCGATTGTCGATGGCAAAGAATCGGTGCTCAGCATCAAGGCCGAAGCCGAACGAGAAATCGCCGCCGAACGCAAACAGTTGCTGCAGCGTGAAGCCAAATTGGATCGTCGCGAAGAGACACTTGAACAGCAAGAAGACGGACTGAGAAAGCAGCAGCGAGGGCTCGAAAGCACGCAACAGCGTCTCGATACGCAATTGCGCGCGGCGACCGAGCAGCGAAACCGGCTCGAAAAAACGATCAAACAGCAGCAAGAGTTGCTCGAAAAAGCGAGCGGGATGACTCGTGAAGAGGCGTCGCAAACGTTGCTTTCATCGCTCGAAGAAGACCTCGAATCCGAAATCGGCTCGGTCCTGTTAAAGCATCAAAAACGTCTTGGCGAAACCGTCAAGGCGCAAGGACGCGAGATGCTGCTGACCGCGATCCAGCGTTTCGCATCGGCTCATACCGCCGAATCCACCACCAGCACGGTGGATGTCCCCAGCGATGACATGAAAGGCCGCATCATCGGCCGCGAAGGACGTAACATCCGCGCGTTTGAAAAGGCGACCGGTGTTGATGTGATCATTGATGATACGCCCGGCGTCGTGATTGTCAGCGGGTTCGATCCGGTTCGCCGCGAGATCGCTCGTCAATCGCTAACACGTTTGATCAGCGATGGCCGAATCCATCCTTCGCGTATCGAAGACGTTGTCGAAGAAACCGCCAAAGAGATCGATGATCTAATCATCAAAAAGGGACGCGAAGCGGCGGACGAAGTAAACGTCAACGGATTGCATGACCGTGTGATCCAAATGCTCGGACGGTTGCACTTTCGTACCTCGTATAGCCAAAACGTGCTGCGGCACAGTGTCGAAGTCGCCTTCATTTCTGGGCTGCTGGCCGAGATGTTGGGAATGGACGGCGATTTGGCTCGCCGCTGTGGATTGCTACACGACATCGGCAAAGCAGCCGATCATGAACTCGAGGGTGGCCATCCCAAGATCGGCGCCGATATTTTGCGTCGCTCCAACGAGGGGCCCGAGGTCGTCCATGCGGCGTTAGGACATCATGACGAAATCGTTACCGAGCATCCTTACACGATGTTAGTGGCAACCGGGGACGCGTGTAGTGCAAGCCGTCCGGGCGCCCGACGCGAATCACTCGAGCGATACATCAAACGGATGGAAGAACTTGAATCGATCGCAACTCGATTCAACGGCGTACGGCAAGCATTTGCAATCAGTGCCGGCCGAGAGCTTCGTGTGATCGTCAACAGCGACCGCACGACGGACGAAGAAGCCGCCACGATTTGCCGCAACATTGCCAAAGCCTTCGAGAAAGAGCTGACCTATCCTGGCGAGATCAAAGTCACCGTACTGCGTGAATCACGTTTCACCGAAACCGCCAAATAGTGATATTGTCGTTGATCGCTCCGCGATCATTACGTGGGATATGCTTCCAATCTGCCATCAAGCTGAAGTTGCCAAAGAATCGTTGACAAGATCCACTACGGCCTGAGCGTTGTGATCGCGGACCGATCAATGACGATAGTGGTAGCGAAAGTCATGAAGACTTTCGTCCAGCAATGCCCTCTTCCAAAGCTCTTGGCGGCTTGTTGATTTAATCCCAATTCAAAACGCAACGGTGAGCCGTGGGCCATAAGAGAACGTCCGGCTTAGAGTGACTCTAACAACTCGCATTCGTTCTTTTTTAAGGCCGGAGGCCGGTACAATTCATGCCGGTGGTGTTAACCACCGGTTTGGAATGCAGCAAATCCAAGGCCGGAGGCCGACACATTTACTCAGTCATTGCGTCGGCCTCCGGCCTTTGCAGCTCATTCGCTACATCCCGTGGTTATGGCCACGGCAGAGGATGTATCGGCCTCTGGCCTAAGCCGGACGTTCTCTGACGCGTCGCGGCTCAATGAATCAACAAGCCGCGAACGACTTTCGTTCCGCTTAGTCCTCTCCCAAAACTCTTGGCGAGTTTCGCTACGGAAAGAATCCTCCTTCCTGGACGACCTGCAAGCCATTTCCACCTTGTGAAACCTGAACGTAAACACCCCGACACGGTTGAGATTCGGTAGACTTTGAAGCACCGCGACGTGGTGTCTCGAGTCCAACCCTCTTTTCTTTCGGAGCGTTCTCGCCTTGGCCGCAAACGAATGGGCATGGTTGCCTACCCCTCGCAAAGACATCTTGCCAACGATCCAGGCCGCACTGCGTAAACGCTTCGTGTTCTGTGACGTGATCGCGGACCTGCTATCGGCGGCCTGCTACGAGCCGTGTAATGTCCTGTTGTGGGGGCCTGGTGGGCACGGCAAATCGGAAATGGCGGTCACGGCCCTGCGTGCCCTCGGGCTTCGTGACGAAGAGATCTTCATTCAATCGTTTGGCGAAGGGATGAGCGAAGACCGGTTGTGGGGCGGCCCCGATATGGCGTCGCTGGACACCTGTGTCCGCTATGACACAACCCGTTCGTTCTTAGCTCCCCAATACAAAGTCGTCATCTTTGAAGAACTGTTTGACGCTCCAGCGCAAGCCTTGCTACCGCTGAAGGATGTGTTGACTCGCCGCACGTTTATGAACGGCACTGAGCGAGTTGAGATGTCGGCCAAAGTCGTGATCGCGTGCACCAACAAGGACCCGCGTGATTTTGCCGAGGGAAGTGATGCCGTGCAGGCATTGATGGAACGTTTTCTGTTGCAAAAAGAAGTCCGTTGGCCAGGCTACGAAGCCAAACATTATCGCGAATTATTTGCCAAAATTCGACGTGGCTCTAGCATGGGCGGCAAACAACTACAAACCATGCTTTCCAAAGTGATTGCCGGACTCAACGAAGAGAAAACATTTATCATGTCGCCGCGGATGGCGATCCAATCACTCGAAGTGGTCAGCAATGCCGCCAAGATTCATGGCGACATGACGATCACCCCCGAAGCCTTCCAGAGCATTCGCTTTGTCCAAGGAATGCAGTCCTATACAGCTGATTTAGAGCGACGGATTGAGCGTCAGTTGCCGGACGAAAAAATCAGCATCCGGTTAACCGACGCCGACTTTTCACACAACGATGCCGGACCGCTTCGCACTCCGCGATCCGACATACCGGCGTTGATCGCCAACAGCTTGTCCTCACGCTTTATCCACTGTGACGAAATCATCCAAGTCTTGACGCACGCGTTTTTTCAGCCATGCAACGTGTTGTTGTGGGGCCCCGGCGGTCATGGCAAATCTGACATGGTGATGACGGCGCTAAAGAAACTGGGCTATCACGAGAACGAAATCTTCTTGCAATCCTTTGGCGAAGGGATGACCGAAGACCGTTTGTGGGGCGGTCCCAACATTGCCAAGTTGGACGAGTGTCTCGAATACGATACAGATCGTTCGTTCCTGCCATTTGAAGTCGTCATTTTAGAAGAAATCCTCGATGCGTCCTCACAAGCACTGCTGCCGCTGAAAGATGTGTTGACGCGGCGAGTGTTCATGAACGGCAACAAGTCCGTGCCGATGCGGTCCCAGGCGATCGTCGCCTGCACGAACAAAGACCCGCGTCAATTCGCCAAAGATAGCGATGCCGTCAAAGCACTGCTGGAACGGTTTCCGCTGCAATTAGAAGTACGCTGGCCCTCGTATGATCAAGCGGACTACGAGGCATTGTTCAGCAAAACCAATCCCGATGCGGGGCCGGACCGCCGCAAACTCAATCGCATCTACGCCCATGTGATTGCCAACTTGAATGATGATCGCGAAAGTGGTTTTCAAATTTCTCCTCGAATCGCGCTGGGGGGACTGCGGTTGGCAGCCAATAGCGTCGGTCGGCATCAGCGGAAAAAGATGATCGTCGACGACATTTTGACGATCCGCAACGTACAAGGGATGGAGTCTTACAAAAAAGATGTCGAATCGTTGATCCGCTCGGCATTGCGCGAAGGCGGCGTGGAGGTCTTGCTCAGCGACATCGATGAACGTGCCCGACAACTGCGTGGCAAGATGCAGGACATCAATACCAAATTTGCCTCGGCCCAAGATCTCGACGACGAAGCGCGTGGTGACGTCAATGACGAAGCGATCTCGGATATGGTCGATTTGATGAGCAGCATGGATGCACTGAAACACGAATTGTTCAACATTTCAGTCTCCGATCCGATGCTGATCAAATGGAAAAAACGCTCGGAATCCGCGGTCGACGAGGTTGCTGCCGAGATCGAGGCGGGGAGATAGACGATGACGCAAGTTCATGTCGCCCGCAAATTTCGTGATTTCATTCGTTTTCACACGCACATCACCTACCCTGAATCGAGCGAACGTCGTCAACAAATCAATACCGCCGAGGTGGTCAAGAAACTTGACGCGATCGGGATGGGGCACGTTCACGTGCCGATCATCTGGGACGGCGTGCATTTGGTTGACGAAGGGCGTTTGGCTGGTGCAAATGAGATCGAGCGACGCGTGCGGTTGACCTATCGCATGCGGATGTGGAAGCTGACAACATGGATCGACGAAGTCTTCGGCTGGTCAGCTCGCGATGTCGAATTGTATTTGCAGCTTGCCCAATCGCTACGCGAAGTCGATTTTGAACACATCAAAGGACGAACCGACGTTGACCGCGCGATCGCCAATATTGCCATCATCGCGACGGCCAAACGATCGCTCACTCAAGGCATTCCCCCCGATACGATCACCTGGCAAATCAATTGGGCATTGAAACAGGTTGGCGGGCTTGAAGCGGACGAAGTTGAGTTGCTCGAGTGTTTGCCGGACGAAAGCATGCTGAAATCAGCAGACAAGATTGATCACGAACAAATGTCGCGTGATCGCGGGATCTCGTCGATTGCTTTGGTCGAAAACATTGACACGCGTGGCAAAATTGCATCGCTTTTCGCGGATTGTTTTGGTGGTGTCCGGCGCGAGACCGAGAAGAAGGAAACGCACCCACTATCAGTCCGCCGACTCGATGTTGCCTCGCGTTTGTTGGCCGAACCCGGTATGGAAGCTCTACTGCGAATCTCGCGGATCGCCAACGAATACGTCGCATTCCAGCCACGATTCGAAAAGAAGATGACGCCGGCAGTCGATGGCGATCAAACGCGAATGCGAATGATGCAGTCGTATGACGAGCTGCCGAAATTGGCTCCCGCCGCGTGGGCACTCAAAGTCGCGGCGCCGAAATACTTTCGTTATCGCTTGGCAACGAAAAGTTTCATGGTGCGTGAGAAGATCAAACGGAGCGATAAAAAGCAATTTTTTTACGCGATGCTCGATCGATCCAAATCGATGCAGCAGGGCGAACGGATCTATAAACTGCTGGCCATCTTGCTTAACCGGCTACGTGCCGTCGGTCGACGTGAAGCGATCCTGGGCTACAGTTTCTTTGATTCCGTTGTGCACGAAGAGGTCATCGTCCGCGAGGTCGCCGAGGCGCGTGAAGAGATCCGGCGGATGCACTACGAGTTCTTTACCGGCGACGATACCGACATCAACTTGGCGCTTCGTGAAGGCATCAAACGCATCAAAGATTTGGTCGACGACCAAGAGTCCGAGCAACCCGAATTGATCATCGTGACCGACGGTGATCATGGAATCAACGTGCGACCTGATGAATTAAAAGGCATCATGTTGCACGTATTTGTGGTCGAAGAACAAAACGACGACCTGATCAAACTCGCGCATCACACCGGCGGCGTCGCACTGGACGGCCTGTAGGTTGTAGGCCGGATCGCAGCGGAGCGGAGATCCGGCATTGCGGCGGAAACGAACCGAACCATCACTTTCACCGCCGCCGGATCTGCGTCGCTATCGCGACTTGATCCGGCCTACGTGTTGCCACATCCTCGTAGGCCGGATCGCAGCGGAGCGGAGATCCGGCACTGCGGCGGAAACGAACCAACCATCACTCTCGCA
>NZ_ANOG01001005.1 GCF_000346295.1 Rhodopirellula maiorica SM1
ACTTTCGCCTGCCGAACGTCCCGAGCAATTGATCGTGATCGACGGCACATGGCATCATGCTAAAACGTTGATGCGGGACATCCCGCGGCTGCAAACGTTGCCGCGTTACCGATTGGCCCCCGAATCGCCGGGCCGCTATCGGATCCGTCGCGAACCGAATGAGCATGCGCTTTCAACACTCGAAGCAACCGTGTCGGCACTACGCGCAATCGAGCCCGAGACCGAAGGACTTGATCGACTGCTTGGTGCGTTCGAACGGATGGTCGACGACCAGCTCAATCACACTCCGTCGGCTACCAATTGGCGAGCCAATCAATCTCGCCGCCGCGGTTCGGCCAACGTGCCACGCGTTTTGACACGTGAACTCGAAAACGTGGTTGTCGCATATGGCGAACAAGAAAAAGGAGTGCGACTGGATCGCGGAGCACGCCGAGGAGTGCGAAACCGTTTCCGCGCCAAACCGATCCTCTGGACCGCCGAGCGACTGGTCAGTGGCGAACGTTTCGAATGCACGATCCAAACCGACTCGGGACTCGAGAGTGATTTCCTTGATCGTTTGCAGTTATCGGCGGATGACTTTGCCGATGCCGTCTCGGTCGATACCTTTCGCGAACGGTGGCGAGCGTTTTTGCGTCCGACCGACCATGTCGCCGTCTATCACGCGAACACCGCAAAGTTGCTGCGAAACGTTGATGCGGAGTTTTCTGACACCTTGATCCTGAAGTCGATTCAGATGAAATCGCACAGTAAGTCCGATTCGCTCGAATCGTTTTTGGTCGAACAAGCGATCCAGGCCGAGGTGGACGGCAATTCGCGAGCATCACTGCGGCTTGCCAACGCCGTCGCCTTCGCAAAGCACCTCAGCCAACGCGAGGTCGCGGCCCAGGCGTAGTTTTCCCCGGACTCACGTCCGGGGCTACAACCTACCGTCGCGTTGCGACTCGCAGGCGACAAAATCGCGAAGCGATGACACGCGCTAGCCACGGACGCAAGTCCGTGGTTATTGCGTGAGCGTTCCAAGTCAGTCGCAACGCTGCGACATGCCTAGCTGAGGAAGCACGTTCAAGCGGTGCCACCCACAATAGCCACGCGGTTCGTGCCTCCGACGCAACCTGCCTGTACGAGCCTCCTCATGCCGTCGCTTCGCGACTTCGGTGATTGATGCGAACGGTTTCCCCGGACTAACGTCCGGGGCTACAGCCTGCCGTCGCGTTGCGACTAGCAGACGACAAAATCGCAACGCGATGACATGCGGTAGCCACGGACGCAAGTCCGTGGTCAGTGCGTGAGCGTTCTAGGCCAGTCGCAACGCGACGACAGGCGTTTTACCCAACGATTTCCTGTTCAAAAACGTAGCGTGGATCAAATACAATCTCATGTTTCTCGAGCATTTCTACGTACTCATCGCGGAACGTCCATTTGCGGTGATGTTCGCGTTGACCAGCGATGTATGCCTTGACTTCATTGGCCATTGATTGACTGACTGAGAACGCTCCGTAACCAAGTTGCCATTGGAATTTGGTTTTCAACCGTTTTTGCTCGTTGATCCACTTCGATGAGTTTGCTTTCAGCAATTGAATCGTCGCAGCGATTGCGAACGTGGGATGGATCTTAAGCAACAAATGAACATGATCTTCGATTCCGCCCGACTTCAATAGCACGGCCTTGTGCTCTTTTATGGTTCCTCCGATGTAAGCGAAGAGGTCGTCACGCCAGTCTGTGTGAAGAAGTGGCTTACGAAATTTGGTTGAAAAAACGACATGCACAAGAATACCGTGATGAGAAGACATCGTCCGTTCTCCTGTTGTCGGGTCGCGACAAATTGTGTTGTAGGGCATTTCCCCTGAATGTAGGCTGGGACTATTGTCTATCGTCGCGTTGTGACGGGCTGATTGCAAATCGAAAGGCTAGGGCAGCTTTCGACATCGCGCTTCCATCAATTGGGCAACTGGGGCAAGTCTTCCTGACGTCGCTTCGCGACTTCTTCTCTTGATGCGAACGTTTTCCCCGGACTGACGTCCGGGGCTACTGCCTACCGTCGCGTTGCGACTAACAGCCGACAAAATCGCGAAGCGATGCCATGCGCAAGCCACAGACGCAAGTCCGTGGTCAGTGCGTTAGCGTTCTAGGACCGTCGCAACGCGACGACATGCGTCGCTGTGGAGACACGATCAAGCGGTATCACGCACTAACAACCACGCGGTTCGTGCCTCCGACGCAACCCGCCTGTACGGTCCCCCCACCTCCTGCCGTCGCTTCGCGACTTCTTCTCTTGATGCAAACGTTTTCCCCGGACTGGCGTCCGGGGCTACTGCCTACCGTCGCGTTGCGACTCTAAGACGACAAAATCGCGAAGCGATGGCATGTCTCTACCTGGACAATTAGCCAGGACGGGATGCGGGGGGATTGGCAGGGCGTCGATAGAAAACGCTGCGACAGTTGAGGCCTTCCTGCGAGGTCATTGCCTTCAAACGAGCACGAACCAAACCGTTTTTCGAATACAGGGGGGCGGGGATGATCGTCAGTTCACTGTTTGGGGGTTTGCAAAGGAGTACTAGGAGCCGCCGTCCCGTCTAGCTACGCTATCAGGCTGAAATTCGTTTCCGACGTCTGAAAGCGTGGTGTTGAATGAAGATTGTGACCTATTTTGCGGGCGTGTTGTGCTGTTTGCTGGTGGCATCCAGACCGTTGTCAGCCGAACAAAATTCGCCAGCACCGAAACGCCTTCCCGTCCTTGAATCTCAAGACCGCGATATGCTACGCAAACATTT
Organism: Rhodopirellula maiorica SM1; assembly: GCF_000346295.1. Lineage (GTDB taxonomy): Bacteria > Planctomycetota > Planctomycetia > Pirellulales > Pirellulaceae > Novipirellula > Novipirellula maiorica. The sequence continues at coordinate 2,772 of NZ_ANOG01001005.1, forward strand.
GAACGAAAGCGTGCTGCGTGGTGAGGTGCCCGGTGGCGCTCTGTTGCTCGTGCATAATGGCGAGACGGTTTTCAAGGATGGATTCGGGTTTCGCCATATCAAACACAACAAGCCCTTTACCGCGGACACGCCGTTTCGCGTTGCTTCAATTTCCAAACCGATTATCGCCACACTCGTCGTCAAACTTGCCGCCGAGCGGCGATTGGACTTGGACCGACCGATCGATGCCTATTTGCACGAGATGAGTGATCTGGTGCTCGAGTCCGGCGAGCGTCCTGCGACCATACCGACGCTACGTCAATGTCTTAGCCATACCGCCGGATTTCGCTCGGACTACGACGATGGAGGACGTCCTTGGCTGCGGCTCCGGGGCCAAGGGATGACGCTGGCCGATGCCGTTATCGAGGAGGCTAAGATACCGATGCCGATCGATCCCGGCAGCGAATTTGCCTACAGCGGTATTGGATACGATATCGCGGGCCGGATCATCGAGGTGTCCACGGGCAGATCGCTCGAGGCGGCTTTGCAGACGGAGTTGTTCGAGCCGCTTGGGATGACGCAGTCGACTTATTATCCCGACGAGCAGACGGCCGAGCAAATGGCTGATTTCTATTGGCTGTGGCGGTCCGATGGAAAATTTCGCCGGAAACTGACCCCGCCTCCTATTCCGCAGGGCAACTACGTTTCCGTCGGTGGCGGGATTGTTTCGACGCTCGAGGATTTGAGCAATTTCATGCAGTTGCACCAGAATCACGGGGTGCATGATGGCAAACCGTTCATTCCTCGCAAAGCAATCGAAGAAATGTATCGAGGCGAGCGGCCAGGC
>NZ_ANOG01001006.1 GCF_000346295.1 Rhodopirellula maiorica SM1
AGCCCGCAGTTACCACACCGGTGGCGTCAACGTGTTGATGGCGGACGGCGGGGTTCGTTTTGTCACCGACTCGGTCGACAATTTGAACATTTGGCGACCGATGAGTACCGCTCAGAACCAAGAGGTGATCGAGGACCAATAGCCTCGGTCAATAACCTATGTGAGGGCCCTCTAGTTGCGTCTAGGAGGCTGCTAATCTAGCTAGTCGCTTTTGAAGCTCTAGCCTGGACGTCTAAAAAATTGGGCCCGTTAGATGATTTGATTTGGGGGTCAACGGTTGATTGGCCCCCGTTGGCTCGGGGGCATCGTGGCCGCGGGCCGCCTTCAATTGATGGGTGTGCATCTTAAACATTCCTTCATCATTTCTGCGCCTGATTTCAACAAGCGGACGTTCTAATCCCGCTCTCTGTGGTTGAAACACTTTCTCTCTCTCTCGTCTAAGGAATTCGTGAATGCGGATTGCTCATCGCAAGCGTTGTTCTGTCCATACACCCCAGCGATCAGGTTTTACCCTGGTAGAACTATTGGTGGTGATCGCGATCATTGGAGTTCTGGTGGGGTTGTTGCTGCCCGCCGTTCAGGCGGCACGCGAAGCAGCGCGTCGCATGCAGTGTCAAAACAATATGAAGCAGTTTGGATTGGCGATGCACAACCACATGTCAGCGTTTGGAGCGTTTCCGCCCGGAAGCGTCAACTACGACGAGTCGGGCAACCGCTTCAAGACCGGCGGTTGGCAGCACGGTCAAAACGAGCTTGGGTGGCACTGGTTGCCCATGTTGTTCCCCTATCTAGAACAACCCGCAATGTGGGAATTGGTCCAGCGATGTGAAGACGACCGGGCCGATGACCATACGTCCAATCCATGTGATCACTGCGAGTCGAGTGCCGACTTTGAGCATCTTGGACGCGAACAATTGGCTTCGTTTGACAAATGTCCC
>NZ_ANOG01001007.1 GCF_000346295.1 Rhodopirellula maiorica SM1
GCCGGCAAATCAATCCGCGCGGCCGAATGAGTTAATCAAGCACGATGCAATACAGTAAGCTGAATGGACTGTCGATCGCTTTCGCATTCACCATTTTTACGGCGATTGTCTACCTCAACCTAGATGGTTACCAGCTTCATCTCGCCGCTTGCGTTGGAACGCCTCCTAGTTGGTATGGTCCTGGCAACTTCAGCGGAGAGCCGCCATGGGATAACTGGACACACGGTTGGCCAATTGGCTTTGCAACCCGTCTCTGTTACGACCCAGCAATCGGAATGGAAGCCACTACATCTCGCTGGCCTTGGGATGGGACGCCCCTTAAGTTTTTCCATCCAACGGGGGCTGTGCTAAATTGTGTAATCGCAGTTCTGCTCATTTTCGGTGCCTACGGTGGATCGAAACCGCTTTTTAACCGACTTGGATTGGACCTGCGATTCAGCGTTTCGTCTTTGTTGTCATTTACACTCGCATCAGCAGTCGTGTTTTCAGCGCGGTCATGGCTGTTTGCAACGCGATACACGATCCAGCTTGCAGCCCTGCTGGTCATTGCTGTTGGCGCGGCATTTTGCGGACTCTACGTTTGGGAAACAGTGCGAGAAAGTATCCAGCGGAGACGCCACCAATTGAATACAACTTGACAGAACTGTGAGGTGCCACGGAGTCCGCGAGCTGACGTTATTGAAGTAGTGGAGCGTTCGCGTGGCCCCGCTGAACCCCGCGGTTCTGCCATTGAAAAAATCGTACTCGTACTCGTACTCGTACTCGTGCTCGTGCTCGTGTGCAGGCGTAAGCCGTTGCGCATGATCCTACTCGAAACGGGGCCACAAAGACCGAACCGCCATGCTTTTTCTGATTGGAATTCTACTAGTTGCAATCGTTTTCGCTGTCTTGTGGTACGCAACTGATAGCGTCCCATCCAAGGACAAGTGGCCTCCCATCTCCGAAGACGAATTCATCCGACGCTGTTCACCCGGCGTCGATCGTGAAAGAGCTCTAAAAGTGCGCCGGATCATTTCGGAGCAACTTGGCGTTGACTACGACAGGGTCTACCCTGAGCAGAGATTCGTCGAGGACTTGGGATGTGACTGACCGAAGCATTGCCTCGGTCAAGACAAAATTAAACACGAGCACTTTCATTGAATTCAGTCTGATCGTCAGGCTGAAACACTTACCTTCCCGTTAAGACCGTCTCAGTGTCAATTTTTGCGGGGAATTCCAAATGTCGTTCGGCAAACGCCCGGCTGAAGGACCGGCAAAAATATGGAGGGCAAAAAGATGTTGAGACCGACAATGCTGGACATGAGGAAGAAGCTTTCATGCGTCCCTCATTTTCTAACCTACCATCTTTTAACCTATTTTCTCTTTTCAGGTACCACGCATTTAGACTGGATGTAACGGCGCTGCACTGCGTTGCGCTGATGCGGATTTCCGTCGTTCCTATCGGACTTGGAAAAGTGCTGCCGGTCTAATACCTCAGGCTACCTTCTGCCTGTCTGGTGTAGTCAAGGCTGGCAAAATGATTGATGGGCAAAATGATTAAAAAGCCGAACCACCTCGATCCTGGAAATTATTTTGCCAAGTAATCATTTTGCCAAACTTGTGTTTGTGATCATCAAGTGATGTACTCAACGAAAATGGCTGTTACTTACGCAAGCTTTCGTCCTTCGCTGTGCGCTGGGCTCTTCGTCAATTGCGTTCGGTAATCGCCATGCTGAACAGCCGGCAAACATAGGGGGCAAAAAGATGTTGAGACCGATTGATGCCAGACGAGGAGATGAAACGTTCCTACCCGTCTTATGTTCCTGCTGCAACCTTGGTTGCCTGGAAAGCAGCGAACGGCGTGCGGCGTTTGGGGGGGCACTCGCCTGCCGCGATCGCAGGTGTTTGCGGGAGGATGAATTCGTTCGGCACGGCGGCAAAGAGGTTTCGGTGATATGATGTTGGCTGATCACTCCGACGATAAGGCTCGTTTGAAAGAAACAAAAGATGAAACGGTTTGAGCACCAAGTTTTTGCAGCAACGTTCTTGTTTGTCGTTCTTGCCATTCACCACAGTGGGGCTGGCCAAGAGGCGGTTATTGATCAACCGAGAAATTTTGACGAAGCCCGCAACCGCAACGTCCCGGTGACGTTTCACCTGCCGAAGCGAAAAGACGCCCAGCCATTGGTGTTGGTCTCGCACGGTGGGGCGGGTAGTCGCCATGCGATGTATGCGATTGCCTCTGAGATTGCGAGACAGGGTTATGTGGCCATGTGTCTGGAGCACGTCACCAGCAACACGGATGACATTCGCCGTCGCATGCGTAGCAAAGGGCTTGGCTTTAAGCAGGCGTTGTTGGAATGTGGCAATGATATGACGGCCAGGAAGAATCGACCGCTGGACGTTCGGTTCGCGATCGACCTTGCCGAGCAGCTCAACAGCGATGACGCCAGATTCAAGGGGCGTATCGACCTATCGCGAATCGCTATCCTTGGCCACTCGTACGGTGCCTATACCGCGATGGTTTGCTGTGGCGTCAAACCGGTTGGCATCGAAAGTGACCTCACTGAGCCTCGGATCAAAATGGGCATCGCCCTCAGCCCGTTGAGCTCCAATGGTAACTTTTTCGACAAAGAGAGTTTCTCGAAAGTCACTTGTCCGTTTGTCGGGATTTCCGGAACGCACGACATTTCGGGCAAAGCTCACGCAGACTTTTTCAAGCTGATGCCAAAGGGCGACAAGCATCTGCTGTGGTTCCACGACGCGAACCACTTCAGCTTCTCTGACCCCACCGGCAGCCGACGGGCACTGCTGAAGCCGGATACCGATGTCACTCGTGCTTTGAAAGTGATCGTCCCTCCAATTCTAGACCAATATTTGCGTGAGGCACCGACACTGGATGAGGCAACACGCCGAGAACTTGTAACGAAGAGTCTCGGTGGGAAGGTGCGGCGAATTGATTGGCAAGCAAACTGAGCGAGATTGCGATCGGAGAATCGTGCTTAGGAAATCGCCGCTTGAACGCCTGCGTTGTGAGGGCCTGGCGTCGGCGGATGGCATCCACGTTGTCAGGCGATGAAACGCAAAGCCGGACGCTCGCCTACGCGTCGCGGTTCGCAAAAACGAGTCGCTCAGGAACGGTTCTGCAATAAGTTCGTCGTTAGAGTTTTGTTGCCAATCGTTTGGAAGGAAGTGTTCTTGCCGTAGTGGACGAGGCTACGAGTCCCGTCGTGCACCGAGAACATTTGAAACGCCGAAGTTATTTTCGAACGTTTTTTTGAAAGCAACGTCGGCGGTTGTTTTGGCAGGAAGATGATGGGGGCAGGAAGATCGGATACCGCAGAAAGTCGCCGCTTTCGTTATTTTCCTGCCTGCCCCATTAGGAACGGTTCTGCAACAAGTTCGTCGTTAGAGTTTTGTTGCCAATCATTTGGAAGGCGGTGTTCTTACCGTAGTGGACGAGGTTACGAGTCCCGTCGTGCAACGAGGTCGCAGGGACTCGTGACCTCGTCCACTACCCTGAAAGCGTCACCGTAGGGCTAGTGTTCTTCCGAGAACATTTGAAACGCCGATGTTGTTTTCGAGCGTTTCTTTTAAGGCGTCTACGGCATCCGTTATTTGCTTCGCCGATTTTATTTTTGTTTGGCGATGATGCGGTTGATTGCATTGAGCATCGCTAGGATCGTGCTTTCGACACTGTCGGTACTGGCGCCGACGCCGCGGTAGCTTTTACCTTTGTGCTCGACTTCGAGATTGACTTCGCCGATCGCGTCGCGGCCCAGTGTGGCGCTGCGAACTCGGAAATCTTTGCATACCAATTCGATGCCCGTGATCTTTTCGACCGCCCAAAATGCCGCGTCGATAGGACCGTCGCCCTGTTCGACTTCTTCGGTAGTCTCGCGGTCACCATGTTGCAGCGTGACACGGACTTGGGGCGTTCGGCCTGTCCCGCTGGTGACCTCGTAATCGACCAGCGTCCATTCCTGTTCCACACTGCCGCTGATTTGTTGCTGGATCAACGCGACGATGTCACCGTCGTAGATGTCTTTCTTCTTATCGGCAAGCCGTTTGAATTGATCGAACACGGTTTGTAATTGTTCGCTGGTCAACGTGTATCCAAGCGTTTTCGCTCGGTCGGCCAACGCCGCTCGGCCGCTATGTTTGCCCAGCACCAAGTCGGTCTTGGCGACTCCGACGTCATCGGGCGACATGATCTCGTAGGTGCTGCGTTCTTTGAGCATCCCATCTTGATGGATTCCCGATTCGTGCGCGAACGCATTGCGACCGACAATGGCTTTGTTGCGTTGCACTTGGATGCCGGTCATCTTGCTGACCAATCGGCTGACGGGCACCAATCGTTTGGTATCGATGCGAGTATCGCAATGGTAGAAGTCACGACGGGTTTTAAGCGCCATCACGACTTCTTCGAGCGCCGCGTTGCCGGCGCGTTCGCCGATCCCGTTGATCGTACATTCGATCTGACCGGCTCCGGCTTCGACTGCGGCCAAGCTGTTGGCAACGGCCATCCCCAGGTCGTCGTGACAATGGGTGCTCAAGACCGCTTTGTCCATATTGGGAACACGTTCACGCAACATGTTGAAGACGTTAAAAATTTCTTTGGGGTTGGTGTAGCCGACGGTGTCCGGCACGTTGATCGTGGTAGCGCCGGCATCGATCGCGGCTTCGACGACACGGCAGAGGAAATCGTGCTCGGTGCGGCAAGCGTCTTCGGGCGAGAATTCGACGTCATCGCAATAGTTTGCCGCCCGACGTACGCCGGCGACAGCGCGATCGACAATCTCGTCGGTCGTCATTCTCAGTTTGAATTCACGGTGAATCGCACTCGTAGCAAGAAAGACGTGGATCCGTGCTTGCGGCGCGTACTTGACTGCTTCCCAAGCCGCATCGATGTCTTTGTCGCTACAGCGGGCCAAACCGCAGATCGTCGATCCACGCACGGTTTGCGCGATCTGTTTGACCGCTTCGAAATCGCCGGGTGATGCGATCGGGAACCCTGCTTCGATGATGTCGACGCCCAGATCGGCCAGTGCCTGAGCGACTTCGAGTTTTTCGACCAGATTCATACTGGCCCCTGGTGATTGTTCGCCGTCACGCAGCGTCGTGTCAAAAATACGGATCATGCGTGAATCGGACGAATGGGAAGGTTTCTCGGCCGCTTCATTGCCCGCAGGGGACTGTGACATCGCAGTGGTTCCTATTGGAATAAGGGGTCTGGTAGCGAAAACAATAAAAAAACCCGGGTCGCTTGGCGACTCGGGTCTCATGTGTTTTTGAATTTGCCACTTAAAAAGTGGCCAAACAAATCCTCATCACCCGCCGCCGGAGCGTCGCAGCAGTAGCAGCGATAGGAGAATAAGGTTCTTGTTCATGGCAGTATCATACTTATAGAAGCGGGCCCGCGTCAACGGTTCGCGTTTTTTAGCCACCTATTGGCAAAAAGTGGGCCGTAGTGGAGGAGGTTACGATTAGTGAGGAGTGAGGAGTGAGGAGTGAGGAGTGAGGAGTGAGGAGTGAGGAGTGAGGAGTTGGGAGTTGGGAGTTGGGAGTTGGGAGTTGGGAGTTGGGAGTTGGGAGTTGGGAGTTGGGAGTTGGGAGTTGGGAGAACTGAAAAAGTTAAATTGACAATTGTAAATTTTAAATTGAATGAAAGCACACCCCACGGCTCACGCCGTGGATACATCCTGACGTCCCTATCGGGACCTTGTTAATGCTAATTCACTCGCAAAACCGTAGGCCGCGGAAGCACTAGGAAAACGTTCGAAAATAACTTTGGCGTTTCAAGCTTGGAAGGTAGTGGACGAGGTGACGAGTCCCTGCGGCTTAGTGACGTGACGGGACTCGTTGCCTCGTCCACTACGGTGAAAACACTTCTTCGCAAATGATTTTTTCGACAAAATTCTAATGACGAACTTATTGACGAATGGTTCCTAAGCCGCTGTCGCCTTCGGAATCTTCTTGCCTTGCAATTGGTAGACGTAGCGGAGCACTTCGGCGACCGCTTGGTATTGGTCGGCAGGAATCGACTCGCCGACGTCGACTGTTTTGTACAACACTTGAGCGAGCGGTTTTCGCTCGACCACCGGGATGCTGTTTTCGAGCGCCAACCTGCGGATTCGCTGCGCGATCACTCCGGCCCCCTTGGCTAGCACGATCGGTGCCGGCATGGTGGTCGGATCGTACTGGATCGCGATCGCCAATTCGGTTGGGTTGGTGACGACCACGTCAGCCTTGGGGACTTCGCTTCCCACCCGCTGCATCATCATTTGACGTTGGACTTGGCGGCGGCGTGCGGCGACTTGCGGATCGCCCTCGGTTTCTTTCATCTCGTCACGCATCTCTTGGTCGGTCATCATTAACTCTTGCTCGTTTTTCCATTTCTGGAACGCGTACTCCAGTATCGCCAGCACGAAGAGCGCGCCGCCAACCCAAACGCAGGTTCCGATCAGCGCGTCAAACAGCACGCTCGCGATCTGAGGAACCGAAAGTGCAGCGAGTCCGAGGATCGAATCTTGATATTTGCGAACGGCGTAGTAGGCGACGACGCTGATGATGGCAACTTTGAACGAGCCAAATCCGATCTTGGCAACACCCTGCATCGAAAGGATGCGTTTGGCTCCCGACAGCGGGCTGATGTTGCTGAGTTTCGGAGTGATTTTTTCTGGTGCAATCAACAGCCCCGTTTGCATTACGTTGGCAAGCACTCCGGCGACCAGCATTGCCAACAACATCGGCGTCGCAGCGATCGCCAAACGGCCTCCGGTTGTCAACAACCAGTGCGAGGCATCTTCGGTTCCAAATGGCTTGATGCGAGGCGTCGACAGTGATTCGGCCAACGCGGTGGCAAGCGTTTCCGCAGCGGGCCCGCCAAGCATCCACAGTGCGGCCAGTGCAGCCAGCAGCAACGCGGCGGAGGTCAGGTCTTGGCTGCGAACCACTTGGCCTTGTTCGCGTGCCTGCCTTCGCCGCTTCTCAGTTGCTGAATGCTTCTTGTCACCACTGCTGTCAGACATGTTTGATTGCGATCACCTTTGTTGTGTTACCAGAGTTTGCTGATTTTCGCGGCTGCGGCTGCTAGCTCTTGCTCGAAGATCAATCCGACCGAACCGATCGTTAGCGTGGTCACGACGAGCAGTGCCAAGGCGTTGATGCTAAGCCCGATTGCGAGAACGTTGATTTGCGGCAGCGTTCGGCTGATCAATCCGGTCAACACGTTGCTCAATAGCAGTGCCGCAACCACGGGGGCCGAGACACGAACGCCAGCGGTCATTCCGGCGGTCATCTGGTCGACCACCAGCGTCATCATCGATTCGTCGAATGTGATTTTTCCCGCGGGCATCGCTTCGAAACTGTCCACTAATATCCCCAACAACATGCGGTGTCCACCGACACCCAACATCACGGCGGTGACCAGTAGGCCAATCAAACGAGCCAGCGTTGGCATGCTGCTGGAGGTCGTTGGATCCACGGCGTCACCTAGTTGCATCCCGCCGGTACCCGTGATCGTTTCGCCAGCAAGTTGCAATCCGGTGACGATCAACTGAATCGTCGATCCAATCAGCAGTCCGATCAGCCCTTCGCGAGCCACGGCGATGGTCAATTCGATCAGATTGTCGATTCGTGGTAGCGAGTCGTTGTCGACATGGGCGGCGACTGGCGGAAGCAGCAACATCGTGATCGCGATCGCCAGTAACGCTCGCACTCGCTTGGGCACTCCCACGCCGATCGCGGGCATCGATATCAACAGCGTGCTGAGCCGCGTCAACACCAGCACCGCCAGCACAAGATGATCGATTGCCCATTGGACCAGCGACGGAAAATCGGTCGGTTCCATTACGGCGACCCTGCGTTCTCAAATACATTTCGCGTAAATTCGACCATCCGGCTCATCAACCACGGCATACAGGCAATCATCACCGCCGCCATCGCGAGCACCTTGGGGACAAACGCGACCGTTTGATCTTGGATCTGAGTCAGTGCTTGCAGCAATCCGATCAGCAATCCGGCTCCCATGCCGACGATCAACATCGGAGCCGCAATCACGACCGCAGTCATCAATGTGGTTCGGCAGAGGTCGATAGCGGAAGGTGCATCAATCACAAACGTAGGCCTTAAACGAGAGTTCCAAAACTGTCCATCAACATCTGGACCACCAAACGCCAGCCATCGACCAAAACAAACAACAGCAATTTGAATGGCAGCGAGATTACCGCAGGCGGAAGCATCAGCATCCCCATCGAGATCGTCACGCTGGCGACGACGAGATCGACAATGAGAAAGGGCAAGTAAATCTGGAAGCCCATCAAAAACGCGGTCTTCAGTTCACTCAAAATGAATGCGGGCAACAGCACTCGCATCGGCACGTCAGCGAACGTGCTCGGCAGCGGCGCGTCGGGGTCCATGTAACCGTAAAATAAATGAACGTCTTCGTGATTGCCAGCCACGTCGATTTGGTTGGACATGAACTCACGAATCGGAATCGAACCGGCTTCATACGCGTCTTCCATCGACATTTCGACGTCGGGGTCGGTGTACGGTTTGACAGCGTCTTCGTAAACACGTGTCCACACCGGAGTCATCACAAACAGCGTCATGAACATCGCGATGCTGGTCATCACTTGGCTCGGTGGCAATGACTGCAGCCCAATCGCTTGGCGCAATAGCCCGAGCACGATGATGATGCGGACATAGCACGTTGTCATCAATAGAATCGCCGGCGCCAAACTCAGCACGGTCAACAGCAGCAAGACTTGCAAACTGCTCGCCAAACCTTCGGGGCTGGTCCATTGTTCTGGGCCGCCACCGAGGACGTTCAGCGCTTGAGCATCGATTTTGACCGGTTCTTGCTGGACAATCGACGGCGGCTCGGCGGTTGCCGCCGGCGCATGCACCAACGCAACGATCATGAGAATCAGTTGTATTGCAAGCAGTCGGGTCAAACCAACGTCGCTCCATCAACGCGAGATGCCTTCGGCAAAGAGACCCCTGGACTTTAGGAAATTTTGCCAAGAAAGCGAAAGAGCGATTCAGCCGCGAGCGTATCGAGGCCTGGTTGTAAATTTTCGTAGGCCGGATCAAACAAACGGTCAAAATGACGGATCGGCCTGCGAGAAACGAGCCAAGCAGCTACTTCACAATCCGCCAGCAGCGGTGGATTCGCCGATTTCGATACTCTTCGGGAACTGTTTGGTTGCTGATCTCGTGGATCGACGACGCCGAAACCTCGGCGGGATCAAACTTGAATCCACGAAAATTGTTCGAGAAATAAATCACGCCGCCTGGACTGACAATTGATAGCAACTGATTTAGAAACGGCACGGCGCAGGTCTGCACGTCCCAGTCGTTTTGCGTGCTCTTGCTGTTGGAGAAGGTCGGTGGATCGAAGACGACGAGGTCGTACAGTTCATCCGATTTGTGTTCATTGATGAACTGAACCGCGTCGATCGCGAAATACTGGTGCTCGGGCCCCTCGAAACCGTTTCGCCGCATGTTCACTTTGGACCACTCGATATAACGTTTCGACAGATCGACACTGGTCGTTTTTGCCGCTCCACCCGCCGCAGCATACACGCTGAACGAGCCGGTGTAGCAAAACAGATTGAGGAAGTTTTTACCCTCAGCGACCTCGCGAACCATTTGCCGGGTCACGCGGTGATCGAGGAACAGTCCGGTGTCGACATAGTCGGCCAAATTGACCAGGAATTTTAGGCCTCCCTCTTGGACCTCGATCCGCGAATCGGTCTCGGCGACCTTTACGTGTTGTTTGGTTCCCCGTTGCCGCTCGCGTTTCTTTAAGTAGACGTTTTCGATCGGAATTTCCAGCGTCTCGCCTGCTGTTTTTGCCATCAAATCGAGCCAATCGGAATGCTCGTCCGGTTTACGATCGTGCGGCCGTTCGTACTCGGTAATGTGCAAATTGTCTTCGTAGCGATCGACGACCAGCGGGATCTCGGGGATATCGCGTTCATACAGTCGATAGCAGGTGATTCCGCGACGCGTGGGGTAACGCCGCAAATGGCGAGCTCGTTTGGTCAGCCGAGTCGCAAACAAATTGGCTTGTTCGAGCGTTTTTTCGGAATAGGAGGAGCGGTTGTTCATCAAGATCGGCTTGAGGTTGCGTCGTTGGAATGCGTTTTGGATTTGCTGGCATCCGACCAGCGACTTGCGATCACCGTATCGATGATCAATTGGGTGAAATGGTACATCAGCATCGGGATCACGCTGACGCCACAATCGATCGCAATCTGCAGCCCGACCGTCAGCGTTTTCTGGCTGCCCGCGATCCCGACCGCGATCTGGCTCTCGCGGTCTGCTCGGAACACCCGTGCCGCGAACACGCCAAAGATCAACGCCGCGACATGCAGCATTGCGACCGAGGCCAAAAGTTGGCCAATTCGAATGCCAAACATCGAGGCATTCTCGTGCATCGCTTCGCGTGCCACCGCGGCGCTGGCGATCGAACCAAATCCTACCATCGACAGAATACCGAGCTGGGCTAGAAAGGATAAGCGGAGCTTTTGGCGATCCGCCCATCCCGCAAGTCCTGCCATCCGCATCGTTTGCGCGAGCACGATTGGAATCACCACGACCCACGTCAGACTCCAAACCTGATCGGTGACCGACAGCTCGGTGTTTTTTGCTAGCACCAAAGCGACGCCGATCGGGACAACGGCGATGCAGGCCAAATTGGTAACTACGGTGGTCATCAACGCGATTGATTCGTTTCCACCGGCTTTGCGGGTCCAGACCGCCGCCGACGCCAATGTGCATGGAACCAGCGAGGCGACAAATAAACCGCCAAAGATCGGGGCTGGCAAATACGCCCGCATTGGCCAACACATCACCGGCACAACAACGATATTGATTGCAATTGCTAGCAGTGTTGGCAGCGGTTTGCGAACACTTTGGCGAACCGATTGGGCGGGCAATGTGATCCCCATCGCCCCCATTACGACAAATACAATCGAGCTGCGAAGGGTCGTCATTTCCAATAGCGGAGTCAGCGCTTCGCTAGCAAAGAAACCGATGGTAAAGACCAATCCGAGTGAGATTAGAAACCAATGTGATTTTAGCCTTGCCCACATGTTGTAATTTTCCCAAACGACCTATCGGCAAGCAGGGCAATGAACTTAAGATTCGGACGTGCCTAAGCAGGAAGGGCAGGAATGGTCGGGTGAGATCCCCATTTGCCGATTTTGCGCAAGCCCCGGTGGAATATAAAAACCGTGGCTAGCGCCAAAACGGCTAATATGCCGAAAGCCTCCTGCTTAGCCCTGGACGCTAGCGTCCAGGGTATCAGAAGCATGCGATGCTTCCGACGGCACACAGCGAACGGACTCGCGAAGGGTCCGGAAAACACGGTTTTTTTACGTCAACGGTTTGGTCGCCCCCGCAGGGAAAGGATTCCCAATGCATGAACGGACACAACGAGCCTATGCTCGCTTGGTGTTCGTTGTCTGCTGCGCGTTGCCGACTTCGATCGTGTTGATGACGATTTTGGTGACCTGGACCCCTTGGT
>NZ_ANOG01001008.1 GCF_000346295.1 Rhodopirellula maiorica SM1
GAGTTCACTGAGTTGCTTGTTGCAACCGCCACCCACGACGATCGTCTACTTCCTGACTTTCTAAAAACCTTTCTAAATACATCGGTTCGACGCAGACTTCACTCTAACCCACTTCGGTGGTTCATGGCGGTGGCCTACCACAGCTATGAACGTGTGTCAACCATTCTATAGAGGTTTCGAGTAGATCAATTTTCGCTGCAAAAAATCTATTTGCTGCGGAAACCCTCTTTTCTTGATCGCTCGTCTCGCACACCTGGGTGTCGTATCAAGTACCATTAGGGTTCGGTGTCTGGGGGCCCGGCAGCGGGGGCCGTGCGGACGGTGGTTTGTTGATATGAAATGCCCTAGTGAGAATATTTATGTTTGGTTTGCCCAACACGATTCGCAACATTCGCGCGTTTTCACAAAAACAATTCGCCAGACGCGAAGAACGAAATCGCGAAGCCAAACGGCGTAAGACACGACGGAGACTGTATGCAGAGTTGTGTGAGGAACGAATACTGCTTGCTT
>NZ_ANOG01001009.1 GCF_000346295.1 Rhodopirellula maiorica SM1
GGATCCGACACATTGCCCGCCAAATCCTCGGCGGTACCACCGATTTGTCGTTGACCGTCAAAAGTAAACCCGACGTTCAGATCGGCCGTTGAGGTCGCCCGATATTGACCACCGGGCAGTGCATCGTCGCCATCGATTGGAACAGCGACGGTCAATCCAATGGCCGCATCGGAAGCATCGATCACATTGTTGGTGATGCTTTGACCATCGGCATACAAACGCACCAATGCATCCGCTTCGGCGGTACCAACAAAACCCGGGGTTCGCACGTTGGTGATGCGGTCGGATGCACTGCCGATGTTGCTTTGGATCCCGCTGTCGGTAATCGATGGATCCAATGCGATGGTGGGGGCGGCGGGGGCCGCAGTGTCGATCACCAAATTCAGCAGGAAGTCGTGGCTGATATTGCCCGCGCGGTCTTCGACTTCGACTTTGAGGTTGTGGATGCCATCGGCCAACGCCGGCAAGATGGTTTGAGCGTTGCCGCTGTTCAGCAGTAGCAAACTGGTAAACATCGCGTTGTGCCCTAGCAGCGACGTGCTTGCATCGGCATTGGCGTCCGCGGCCGAATCGTAGAGCAGGGTTTCGGTCACCAACGTTTGCCCGCCGACCACTCCGGTTTCCGCACGGTCGTAGATACGGTACTTCAGGTAGTCCGTCAGAAACGCACCGGCAACGGTCAAATCGGGAACCACGGCGTGCAGGTCCGCATTCGCATCGTGGGTGGTCACGCTGACCGCAGGCGTGTTGTCGTTGGTGATGTTGTCGTCGTTGTGTCGACCGCTATCGCTTGCTTCGTCCAAATCCAACAGCGGCAAATTTGGATCAAGCGTATCGACTTCTAATCGGATGGTATCCGAGGTCGCTTCGTTTCCAGCCCAATCTTCGATCAAGGCATAAACGTCGTAGACGCCATCGACTAGCGGTTCGGCCGTGATCTCCCAGATCCCCAACCCATCGGTATCCGTGGCTCCGGGGATACCGGCTTGGACATCCGTAAAGTCGGATCCGACGTTGCCAGTACCAATCACTAGCAGTTCACCAAACGCAACTCCGGCGTTGTTCACTTTCTGAGCAAACAGAGTGATGATGCCGTTGGTTTCGCCGCGACCTTGGAATGCGATTTCTTGAATGTTGGTGACGTTGTCATCGTCATACATACCGCTGTCGCTAGAGGCAAGGATGTCAATTGTCGTCGTGGGTACCGTCGTGTCAATCTTGACTTGCAACAAGAAATCG
>NZ_ANOG01001010.1 GCF_000346295.1 Rhodopirellula maiorica SM1
CCTGCAGCCGAAGACCCCGCTTTTTCCATACACCGCCTGCATTCAAAGACGACCGTGGCAAACCGGTCTCGACCGCGTCCTCGGGCTGCCCCCCGTTCACGCTGCATGCTCGCGATGCGATCCGTCGCCAAATGGCCGACGACAAACGCGTCACGATCATTACCGCGGCAATGTGCCAAGGCAACAAGTTGGAACCGATTCGCGAACAGTTCCCCGATCGATTCTTTGACGTCGGTATCTGTGAATCGCACGCCGTCGCCTTTGCCGCCGGTCAATGCAAAAACGGGATGCGACCAATCGTCGATATCTACAGCACGTTTCTGCAACGCAGCTACGACCAAATTTTCCAAGAGGTCGCGTTACAAGATCTGCCAGTCGTGTTCCTGATGGATCGCGCCGGTTTGACCGGCCCTGATGGCCCGACGCACCATGGCATTTTTGACGTCGGCTACCTGCGTGTCTTCCCGAACATGGTCGTCATGGCTCCTGGCTATGCCGGCGAAGTCGAATTGATGCTCGCCAAAGCGATCCAGCATGACCACTCGTGTGCGATTCGTTACCCGAAAGCATCGGCGCTGGAACTGGACCGCACCCCCGATGAAATCGTGATTGGAAAGTGCGAACGGATTCGCGAAGGCCGCGATGGCACGATCGTGGCCTACGGCGCGATGCTGGACCAAGCGCTTGCCGCAGCCGATTTGCTCGCTGACGATCTTGATGTCGGCGTCATCAACGCTCGGTTTGCCAAACCGATCGACCGCGAAATGATTCGCGAAACGATGGCCGGCGACAAGTTTGTCGTGACACTGGAAGAACACGTCAAAATGGGCGGCTTCGGTTCGGCGTTCTTAGAAGCGGCTGCCGAAGAACGGTTGGACACTCGTAAAATCCACATCCTCGCGTTGCGTGACGAATTTATCGAACACGGTGATCGCGAGGAATTGCTGGCCGAACACGGGCTGGCCGCCGAACCAATCGCAGCAACTTGCCGCGAAGCCGCCAACCTGCAACCAATCTCGCTACAATAACAGCAACGTCAACGAAGAGAAAATGAATCTTGCGGCGGACTTGCCCTGTGGCCCGTTCGCTTTTGGCCCATCCGATTCTGGCCCTTCCGCGTTTAGCCCGCCCGTCCGCCCGCTCGATTCACGCTTTCTCGCAACTCCGCTGTTCTCGACGTCCTCGGCCTCCCTCCATCAATCCAGTCATCCTTTTCGTCGAGTATTTCTACTGATGCCTGCGAACCAAGTCGTTCATTGGAGCCAGGATGGACATCGCCCTAACGTCGTGATTCTGGGAGCCCCCAATCGCGATCGTGTCCGCACGGAATTACAGCGGCTCAGACCGGTGATCGCCGACACGGCAAACATCGTTGCCGAGGACCTCAATTTCACTTACGACTTTAACGATCAATTGGTCGACTTGGTGATCGTGCTCGGCGGTGACGGGTCGATTCTGCAGGCAGCGCGGCAGATGGGAATGTCACAGTCACCGGTGCTGGGTATTAATTGTGGCCGACTCGGTTTCCTGGCTGCCTTGTCGCCTGACGATTTTTTGAACGTTTGGCCTGAGGTGATGCGGGGCGGATCCGAAGTCATCGATCACATCATGTTCCAAGTTTCCGTGCTACGTAGCGGCGAAGTCGTCGCTGAGCAATTGGCACTGAACGAAGCCGCGATCTTGCGTGGTGCTC
Organism: Rhodopirellula maiorica SM1; assembly: GCF_000346295.1. Taxonomy (GTDB): domain Bacteria; phylum Planctomycetota; class Planctomycetia; order Pirellulales; family Pirellulaceae; genus Novipirellula; species Novipirellula maiorica. Next base: position 1,694 of record NZ_ANOG01001010.1, read on the forward strand.
CCTACCGAATCCTCGACATTGATCTGTATGCCGACGGCCATCTGGCGACTCGCTATCGATGCGACGGATTGATCATCGCCACGCCCGTCGGATCGACCGCGCACAACCTTTCCGCCGGCGGACCGATCCTGAGACGAAATCTGCAAGCGATCGTGATCTCGCCGATCTCACCGCATACGTTGACCTATCGTCCCGTCGTCGATTCCGCCGAAACCGTGCTCGAATTGACCGTAACCGAACCATACGATTCGACCAGCGTGGTGGTCGACGGACGGATCTTAAGTGCGCTGCAGCCCGGCGATCGTGTCCGCGTCGAACGTGCCGAACAAACCTTCAAAATGCTTGAAGTGCCCGGCCAAAACGACTACCGCACGCTGAGAGAAAAATTGGGCTGGGGTGGCTCGGTCAACTCGAAGATCGGTGACGACTGAGCAGCCGATTTCTGCGGCGAAATTCTTCGGCGATCGATCCACGGCGGGCCGTATCTCTGCACGTTCGGGCAATTTATGCGATAATACGGGCCCCGTCCGGCTGCGATGCCGACATCCCGCCTCGCCATTGCCCCCACCGATTTTTATGACTGCATCAAATGCTGCAAACGCCGCTTTAGCAACATCCCGATACGCGTCCGACGTCGCTCGCCGTACCTTTTTGACCCGATCGTTTGCCGGAATCGGAGGTCTCGCGTTGGCGTCCATCGCGGGATCTACCGCATCGGCTGCCGACAAAGCCACGCCTCCACAACGCGGCGACGACGTTCCTTGGCCCGCGCTTGCGGGGCTGCCGCACTTTGCCCCCAAGGCCAAACGGATCGTCCATCTGTGTATGGCCGGCGGCCCGTCGCACATCGAATCACTCGACCCGAAACCAGAACTGGACCGCATCGACGGACAACCGTTTCCGAGTTCGTTCACGCAAGGCCAACAATTGGCACAGCTGCAAGGATCAGCATTAAAGGCGCGAAAATCATTCGTCAAGTTCAAGAGGTGGGGCGAATCCGGTTTAGAGATGTCCGAGCTTTTTCCTCACACCGGTGCAATGGCGGACGATCTGTGTGTAATCCGCAGCATGACGACCGAACAAATCAACCACGATACCGCCCACGCGTTTATGAACACCGGATCGATCATCAAAGGTCGTCCGTGCATGGGATCATGGTTGCTGTATGGATTAGGGGCCGAAACTGAAAACTTGCCCGGTTACGTCGTGATGACATCCTCCGGACCCGGTGCCCAGCCCGTTTCGGCGCGGCAATGGAGCGCCGGGATTCTGCCCAGCCGCTACCAAGGGATTGCCTTTCAAGCAAGCGGTTCGCCGGTGCACTACATCGGTAACCCCGATGGCGTTTGCCAATCGACTCAGCGACAAGTGATTGATGAAGTGCAACGACTCAACGGCATGCTCGCCAAGCGGTACATCGATCCAGAGATTGACACACGCATCTCGCAGTACGAGATGGCCTTCAAAATGCAAACGGCCGTGCCGGAGTTGACCGACATGTCAACCGAAACACAAGACACGCTCGATGCCTATGGTGTCAAGCGTCCTGGCGATGGTTCCTACGCCTCGAATTGTCTGCTGGCCCGTCGCCTGCTTGAGCGTGGCGTCCGCTTTGTCCAGCTCTACCATCGTGGCTGGGACCATCACAGCAATCTGGAGAAAAACTTTCCGATCTCTGCCCGAGACACCGATCGCGCTACCGCCGCACTTTTGGCGGATCTGAAACGCAGCGGACTGCTCGAAGACACATTGGTGCTGTGGGGCGGCGAATTTGGCCGCACTCCGATGGCTCAAGGCAGCGGACGCGATCATCACATCAATGCCTTTAGCGTTTGGATGGCGGGCGGCGGGGTCAAACCTGGCATGACCTTCGGTGCCACCGACGAACTCGGTTACAACTCGGTCGACAACATCGTCACCGTCCATGACCTGCACGCCACGCTGCTGCATCTGTTCGGTGTCGATCACGAACGCTTGACCGCACGCTTTCAAGGCCTCGATTTGCGTTTGACCGGGGTCGAACCCAGCCGCGTTGTCAACGACATCATCGCTTAATCCTCGCGTCAACCAAATTCGTCCATCGCAGCCCCCGCCATCCGGCCGCTGCGAATGAAAACGTCCCCAACGCACCGTCACCACGCTCACTACGGCAATCGATCGAGCCCGCTTTTACCATGAATTTCAATCGCCCCCGCTTCGCCCTTGCCACCCTCAGCATCCTTGCCACCCTCAGCATCCCTGTCCTCACCTGCAGCGTTGCCTCAATCGCAGACGCGGACGAACCGCCGACCCTGGTCAGCACATCCAAGTCGCCGGTGATTCCCGAACAAGTGACCTTCAATGCTCACATTCGGCCGATCATGTCCAACACCTGCTTTGCCTGTCACGGGCCGGACGCCGAAGAAAACCCCAGCGGGTATCGCATTGATTCGTTCGCCGCCGCGACCAGCGTGTTGCCGTCCGATGACGAAGCCGTCGGCATCAAACCCGGCGACCCGATGCATAGCGAAGCGTTCTTGCGAATCATAGATGAAGGCAATGGCGAACAAATGCCGCCCGCGGAATTTCGCCATCGCTTGACCGACTACGACAAGGCCTTGTTTCGCAGATGGATCGAGCAAGGTGCGAAGTACGAACAACATTGGTCGTACGCTCCGATCGTTCGTCCCGCCGTTCCAGCGGTCAACACGTTCGCGGACAAGGTACACAACCCCATCGACGCCTTGTTTTAGCACGACTCGAAAGCGAAGGCATCTCGCCCAGCGGTATCGCTGACAAACGCACACTGCTGCGTCGATTGAGTCTCGATTTGATCGGATTGCCACCGACACCCGCCGAGCTGGAATCGTTCTTAAATGACACTTCCGCCGATGCCTACGAACACCAAGTCGAGCGGTTGTTGGCGTCAAAACATTTTGGCGAACGGATGGCCAGCTTCTGGTTAGACCTGGTTCGCTTTGCCGATACCGTCGGTTTTCATGGAGACCAAAATCAACGCGTCGCTCCCTACCGCGATTACGTGATCGATTCATTCAACTCGAACAAGCCGTTTGATGTCTTCACCCGCGAACAACTCGCCGGCGACTTGTTAGCCGACCCGACGCCACAACAATTAGCGGCGACCGGTTTGCTGCGTCTGAACATGGTCACGCGTGAAGGTGGTGCTCAACCCGAAGAATACTTGGCCAAATCCAAAGCCGACCGCGTGCGAATGATGGGGACCGCGTTCCTAGGCAGCACGCTGGCGTGTTGTGAATGCCACAACCACAAATACGATCCCTTCTCGGCACACGATTTCTATTCGATCGGCGCGTTCTTTGACGACATCCGACAATGGGGCGTGTATGCCGACTACGGTTATACGCCCAACCCGGATTTGCGAGGCTTCAACAACGACTATCCGTTTCCACCAGAGATTCGCATCGAAAGCGAATCGGCACGAAACGAGATCAAATTCTTGCAAGCCGAACGCGACCGACAACTCTATTCTGAACTTGCGGATTCAGTGCTGCCAGATGCGGAGTACACCAATTGGACTCAGTCGCTAGCCAAAACGCTGAAAACCAATCCCAGCGGCTGGATCGGTGCCGACGTCGTCGACGCGGTCGCCAGCGGCAAGACAACGCCGACGGTCAAAGACGATGGGTCGGTTCTATTGACGGGCCCGGCCAATAAGACAGAAACCATCACGCTGGACACAAAGCTGGACGCCCCCGTGCTGGTTAATTCGATCCGCGTACAGGTGTTGCCCGACGCAGCGAACAGCAACCGCGTTGGCCGCGGTGACGAAGGACGCTTTTCCTTGAGCCTGTCGGTCAACTTGGAACGAAACAGCCACGAACCACCGCAACCGGTCGCCGTCACCCCTCGCTTCGTGCGAATTGAATTGCCAGGAAAGAACAAGATCCTGTCGTTAGCCGAAGTCCAAGTGTTTGCCAAAGACGCCGATGGCAAACTGCAAAACATCGCGGTCGACGGCAAAGCTCGTCATTCATCCAATTACAAATCGGGTGACGCCTCATTGGCCATCGATGGCAACACCGACGGCCATTACTACAACGCTCAATCGGTTACTCACACCCATCCAGGCAACGATCCGTGGTGGGAAGTCGATCTTGGCACCGCGAAAAATATCGAAAAGCTTGTGATTTGGAACCGTACCGACTCTGCCGAATACGCCAAACGTCTGAGTCGTTACCAAGTGAAATTGCTGGACGAACAGCGAAACGAATTGGTCGCGTTCACACCATCGACACCGCAACCGTCCGTCGAAATCGCGGTGCCATCCGAAATCGTGGTCAACAATACCGAATCGATCCAAATTGCCTGGGGCGAAGCCGACCGCAAGAATCCCAAACGGTACCGCGGTGGCGCCGAACCGCTTGTGTTGGAAGACGTCTGGCGAAGCGGGCCGGCAATGTGGCAATTGCCTGCGAACGAAACCGAGTACCCGCACACTGCGGTTTACCATTTTGCCAAACCGGTTTGGGTCACGCCGAACGATCGTTTACAAACGACGCTTCACAGTGGCGATGTCGGACGCGTGCGGATTTCCGTTACTCCCGTGGCACATGCCATCGCTGGCTGGGACGCCGCATCGCCGGAATTGTTAGACGCGGTCCAGACGGCTGCCGACCAACGCAGCGAGCAACAGAACGCGCGGCTCGTCAGCGCATTCCATCGCTCCACTGTCCCCTATCCTCAGCAGCATTCGACGACTCATTTCTATCGCGACAAGATCCTCGAAATGCATTCCGCGATGGCGATGTCCGTCGTCGTTCAATCGGTTCCCGCAGACCGAATTCCCGAAAGCCGGGTGTTACCGCGAGGCAATTGGCAAGACAAGACGGGCGAGCTGGCGCCCCCGGCAACGCCTCACTTTTTGCCTCAGTTGGAAATCGACAGCAAGCGGCGGTTGACGCGACTCGATCTCGCCAACTGGGTCACATCGCCCGAGAACCCACTCACCTCGCGGCACGTCGTCAATCGAACCTGGAAACAGTTTTTCGGGACCGGGTTGTCGAGCAAGCTTGACGATCTAGGCAGCCAAGGCGAATGGCCAAGCCATCCGTTGCTGTTGGATTGGATGGCAGCCGAATTCATCGACAGCGGCTGGGACGTGAAGCAGCTGGTTCGCAGGATCGTCACCAGTCACACCTACCGGCAAACGGCCGCTCAGCGTGCGGATCTGATCGAACGTAATCCGTACAACCGTTTGTTGGCCAGCCAATCGCCGCGGCGGCTCGAAGCCGAAGTGATTCGCGACAACGCATTGGCGATCGCCGGTTTGTTGGTGACCGATTTCGTCGGCGGATCGAGCGTGTATCCCTACCAGCCGGATGGGCACTATTCGAACTTGCAATTTCCCAATCGAACGTATCACGCCAGCCGTGATGCACGGCAATATCGACGCGGCATCTACATGCATTGGCAGCGCACGTTCTTGCACCCGATGCTGGTCAATTTCGACGCGCCGTCGCGAGACGAATGCACCGCCGACCGGCCGCTATCGAACAGTCCGCAACAAGCCTTGACGTTATTAAACGATCCATCGTTCGCCGAAGCCTCGCACGCGATGGCCGATCGTATATTAGCCGACCACGAAAACGGCACCTTCGACGATTGGATCGACGCCGCCTTTGTGATGGCCATATCGCGACACCCCAGCGACGACGAACGCGAGGCATTAAGCGGGTTGTATCAGCGACAATTAGCGTATTACCAAGCCAATACGGAAGAGGCGAACAAGTATCTCGCCGTGGGCCGCAAGTCGTCAGCCAAATATAGCGTCGAGCCAAGTCAGCTTGCAGCGTTAGGCCAAGTGTGCCGCGTCCTATTGAACCTGCACGAAACGATCACCCGCTTTTGAAAAGATTGGGAGTGAGGAGTGAGGAGACTGGAGACTGGAGACTAAGCCGTAGCGAAACTCGCCAAGAGTTTCGTCAAAGTGGGATAGGCTTCCAGCCTGTCATCGTGTGCAAGGCCCTCCCTGCAAGCGAAACTCGCCGAGAGTTTCGTCACAATATTGCCCCGAAAGTCTCTGCGACTTTCGCTACGCCCCGCGGCCCCCCGCTTCCGCCTGGCTTGCCCAGGCGGAGCGAGCAACTGGCAGCTACCAATGCAAACCGAACCGTCTCACGATCTCCGCTTCGGGCTTGCCCCGGCGGAATCCACGCCGCGATTCGTTCCGACCGCA